>CAUZBE010000201.1:0-6047 GCA_963577885.1 Alphaproteobacteria bacterium | reverse complement strand
CGGACGAGGAGCGGGTTGAGGAATTCGGCCTAAAATCGATGTGGCGCTCGCCCAACGGCACCATCCGCAATATACTAGGCGGCACGGTGTTCCGCGAGCCGATCATCTGCAAGAACGTCCCCCGCCTGGTGCCCGGTTGGACCGACCCCATTGTGATCGGCCGGCATGCCTTTGGCGATCAATACCGCGCCACGGATTTCCTGGTACCCGGCAAGGGTAAGCTAATCATGCGGTTCGAGCCCGAGGGCGGCGGCGAGGCGGTTGAGCGGGAAGTTTATGATTTCCCCTCCCCCGGCATCGCCATGGGTATGTATAATCTGGACGACTCGATCCGGGATTTCGCCCGCGCCTGCCTCAGCTATGGTGTGCAACGCAAATGGCCGGTCTATCTATCCACCAAGAACACCATCCTGAAAGCCTATGACGGGCGCTTCAAGGATCTGTTCCAGGAAATTTTCGAGGCTGAATTCGAAGACAGCTACAAGGACCTGAAGATAACCTACGAGCATCGCCTGATCGATGACATGGTGGCCTGCGCCTTGAAATGGGAAGGCGAATTCATCTGGGCCTGCAAAAACTATGACGGCGATGTGCAGTCCGACACCGTGGCCCAGGGCTTTGGCTCGCTAGGCCTGATGACCTCGATCCTGATGACCCCGGACGGCAAGACGATTGAGGCCGAAGCGGCCCATGGTACCGTCACCCGCCATTACCGGGAGCATCAAAAAGGCAATGAGACGTCGACTAATCCGATCGCATCAATCTTTGCCTGGACCGGTGGCCTGAAGCATCGTGGCCGCATGGATGATACCCCGGACGTCACCCAGTTTGCCGAGACTTTGGAGAAGATCTGCGTGCAAACCGTGGAAGCCGGCGCCATGACCAAGGATCTAGCGACCCTGATTGGCCCGCAACAAAAATGGCTGACCACCACCCAGTTCCTGGACAAGCTGGACGGAAATCTACAGAAGGCCATGGCCTAACGGTCCAGCCCATACCAACCAACTAAGCAGGGCTCGTCAGAAATGGCGGGCCCTGTTTTTTTGCGCCGGGGCGCCTTATCCTTAGATGTGGCTTTCAACATCCCTGCGTTGGTGAAGAATACGCACGATTTCAATCGCGCCGGCAGTCTCCCGTGAAAACGAAATATGAGCGGCTTACCTACTTCTGATAACCGGGACGGATTTGGCCTACATCACCACCTTGCCGCGTCCCAATCGCCACGCCGCGGCTAACATCGCGCGGCGCCCCTGGCGCCTAGGCCGACGCGGCCGCCGCGATGGCCTCCTCGATGGCGGTCAGCGCGCCATCGGCCCCATTGCCGTCCGGCCCGCCAGCCTGGGCCATGTCCGGGCGGCCACCACCGCCCTTCCCGCCCATCAATGCCGCGCCAATACGGACCAGATCAACGGCGCTGAAACGGTCCGTCAGATCCTCCGTAACGCCAATGGTCAGGGCGGCCTTGCCCTCGTTGACGGCGATAAAGGCAACCACGCCCGATCCTAATTTTTTCTTCGCGGCATCTACCATGGCGCGCAGCTCCTTGGCCGGCACGCCGTCCAGCCGGCGGCCCGAGAAGGTAATGCCGGCCACCTCCCTGGTCCCGTGATCGCCACCCCCTTTGGTATAGCTGCCGCCAAGGGCAAGCGCTTGGCGCGCCTGGCTCAGGTCACGCTCCAGATTTTTGCGCTCGTCCAGAAGCGTACTGATACGTTCAGGCAGATCGGCCGGAGTGGTCTTCAAGATCCCCGCCGCCGCGCGGAGCTGGTTATACTGGGTGTGGAAATATTCCAGGGCGGCGGCCCCGGTCAGCGCGTCGACCCGGCGCACACCAGCTGCCACCGCGCTTTCACCGATTATCGTAAAGGCGCCGATATCGCCGGTCTGGCGCACATGGGTACCGCCGCAAAGCTCCGTCGAATAGGGCTGCCCCGCCGAACCGGCGCCCATGGAAACGACGCGCACCTCGTCGCCATATTTTTCGCCAAACAGCGCCAAAGCCCCCTGCGCCACCGCCTCGTCCGGGGTCATTTGCCCCGTGCTTATAGCCACGTTGGCGCGGATTTGTTGATTTACATCCTGTTCGATCTGGGCCAGTTCGGCGTTGTCCAGGGCCTTGGGATGGCTGACGTCAAAGCGCAAACGGTCGGGCGCCACCAGGGAGCCTTTCTGGGTCACATGATCGCCCAGCAGATTACGCATAGCGGCGTGCAGCAGATGGGTGGCGGAATGGTTGGCCCGCAACTGGTTGCGTCGGTCACTATCGACGGCCAATTCCACCACATCGCCACGTTTTAGAGTACCGCCCTGCACGGTTCCGCGATGGACGTGCAGATCGCCCACACGCTTTTGCGTATCGACGATATGGACGCTCACCCCATCGGCCCCGCGCATCTGCCCAGCATCACCCTGCTGGCCACCGGATTCGCCATAGAACGGCGTCTGATTGACCAGAATCGAGACCTCCGTCCCGACCTTCACGCTATCAACCTTGGCGCCGTCGACGACCAGGGTTAAAACTTCCCCTTCGGCCCGATCCTTGTCGTGGCCCAGGAATTCCGTGGCGCCGCACTCCTCGCGCAGCTCGAACCAGATACGATCGGTGCCCACATCACCGGAGCCGGCCCAACTGGCCCTGGCCTCGGCGCGCTGGCGCTCCATGGCCACATCGAAGCCGTCGGCATCCACCCCACGGTTTTGCCCGCGCAAAACATCCTGGGTCAGATCCAAGGGAAAACCATAGGTGTCGTAGAGGCGGAAGGCGATGTCGCCGGGCAGCGCCTGACCGTCGCTCAGTTTGTCCACCTCGCCCATCAACAGGTGCAAGCCACGGTCCAGGGTCTGCTTAAATCGGCTTTCCTCGCCCCGCAGGGTTTCCGTGATCAGGGCCTCGGCCCGGACTAGTTCCGGGAACGCCTGGCCCATCTTGCTCACCAGGGTGGGCACCAGGCGCCACATCAAGGGCTCGTCCGCCCCCATCATATGGGCGTGGCGCATGGCCCGGCGCATGATGCGGCGCAGGACATAACCCCGCCCTTCATTGGACGGCAAAACCCCATCGGCAATCAGAAACGAGGCGGCCCGTAGATGATCGGCGATGACCTTGTGGCCGGACTTGTGCGGCCCTTCGATGGGAATATTGGTGAACCCAGCCGAGGCGTCCATGATCGTGCGCAACAGATCTATGTCATAATTATCGTTAGTGCCCTGCAACAGGGCCGTCAGGCGCTCCAGCCCCATGCCTGTGTCGATGGACGGTTTCGGCAGTTCGACACGCTGTTCCGGGCTCGTCTGCTCAAACTGCATGAACACCAGGTTCCAGATCTCGATAAAGCGGTCACCATCTTCATCCGGGCTGCCAGGCGGGCCTCCGGGGATAGAGGGACCGTGGTCGAAGAAAATTTCGGAACAGGGACCACAAGGACCGGTATCGCCCATGGCCCAGAAATTATCCGACGTCGCGATGCGGATAATCCGGTCTTCAGGCAGACCGGCAATCTTACGCCACAGATCGAATGCCTGATCATCATCGTGATAGACCGTGACCAACAGACGGCCCTTGTCTAGGCCAAATTCCTTGGTAATCAGGTTCCAGGCCAGCTCTATCGCCAGGTCCTTGAAATAGTCACCGAAAGAGAAATTGCCCAGCATCTCGAAAAATGTGTGGTGGCGGGCGGTATAGCCCACGTTATCCAGGTCGTTATGCTTGCCCCCCGCGCGGACGCATTTTTGCGATGCCGCCGCGCGGTTATAGGGCCGCGTCTCGGCACCGGTGAAGACGTTCTTGAACTGCACCATGCCGGCGTTGGTGAACATCAAGGTGGGGTCGTTATGAGGCACCAAGGGCGAGGATGCGACGACCTGGTGACCCGCAGCCGCGAAATAATCTAGGAACGCCTTGCGGATATCGTTCGCGCTTTGCATCTCGTCCTATCCACCCACTGTCATAGCCTGCATACTGATATTCGAATTTTAGTTCGTCGGATTTTCGGCGCTTCTCCAAAGCGTAAGGCGGGCGGAAAATAGCCCCCCGGCCTCATACTGTCCAGCAGGGCCGTTACCCAGTGCCGCCGCTACTTATTTTTCTGAAATCAGCCAGCAGTCGCCGAAATGCTGGAATGTCTGGGGCGGCTCACTGGCCATATGGACAGAGTGGCTGGCCAGGAACGCGCCGTCATCGCGAGAATACTGGCCGTGTACCGAGGTGGCATTCAAATCACCGCCCGCCGTAAAGCCCAGAAAATGGCGCACATTCGAGAGCGCAATCATTTCCAGATGCGCCGCGCCTTGCTGGCTGACCGCCTTGGCGTTGCCCCGGGCGGTGTTGATGGCTTCAATTGTGAAGGAAAATCCCTTTTGCGGACGAGTCTGATAGCTTCCCCCTTCCCAGCTGGTTTCTATCGCGCTTTGAAATATACAACGTAGAGACTTAGCGGCCGCCAGGGCCGCAGCGGCGCCCTGTTCCGCCGCCGCCAAGCTGACCGGGCCAGGCAATAGGATGAACAGAGAAATAGCCAGCGTGCGCATGCGGGAATTTGTCATGTGTTCGATCTTTCATCGTTAAAAATAGCGTCATGTTGTAGCGGGCTATCTTGGAATTGCCAACGGAGATACCTAGTTTAGAGTCCGGAAAGCATGATATTGCAAACGTCCTGTCTGCCTTTAAGGGAATTTTTATGGCCTACGACTTTGACCTGTTTGTAATCGGTGCCGGTTCGGGCGGCGTACGGGCCTCGCGCATCGCCGCCGGCCATGGCGCCCGCGTGGCCGTGGCCGAGGAATACCGCTATGGCGGCACCTGCGTCATCCGGGGCTGCGTGCCGAAAAAGTTGTTTGTCTATGCCTCGCATTTTTCCGAGGATTTCGAGGATGCAGAATCGTTTGGCTGGACGGTCGGCAAGGTCAGCTTTGACTGGGCCAAGCTGGTCGCCAACAAGGACCGGGAAATAGATCGTCTGAACGGCATCTATATCAGCCTGTTGGATAACGCCGGCGTGCGCCGCTATGACGGCCGGGCCCGTCTGCTGGATGCCCATACCATTGACGTCGCGGGGGAAACCGTGACGACCAAGCATATCTTGCTGGCCACGGGCGGCACCCCCACCATGCCAGAGGTGCCCGGCATCGAACATGCCATCAGTTCGAACGAGGCTTTTCACCTCAAATCCCTACCCGAACATATTGCCATCGTGGGGGGCGGCTATATCGCGGTGGAATTCGCCGGCATTTTCAACGGCCTGGGACGCTCGGTCACGCAGTTGTACCGCAGCGAACAGATCCTGCGCGGCTTCGATAGGGACGTGCGCAACCATCTGGCCGGCGAAATCCGCAAAAAGGGCATCGACCTGCGCACGGACACCAACGTCACCGCCATCGAGAAGACTAAAAATGGTTACCGCCTGAGCCTGACCAGCGGCAAAACCCTGGATACCGGCCTGATCATGTACGCCACGGGCCGCCACCCCAACAGCGCCGATATGGGACTTGAAGCGGTGGGCGTTGAACTGGCCAAGGGCGGCGCGGTGAAGGTAGATGACTGGTCACAGACCAACATCCCCAATATTCATGCGGTCGGCGATCTGACCGACCGCATCGCCCTGACGCCGGTGGCGTTGATGGAGGGGCATGCTTACGCCGATACGGTGTTTGGCAACCTGCCCCGCCAGCCCAACCACCGCGATGTCCCGGCCGCCGTGTTTAGCCAGCCCAGCGTCGGCACCGTGGGACTAACGGAGGAGCAGGCCCGGGTCGAGATCGGCGGTGTGGAGATCTATAAATCCACCTTCACGCCCATGAAGCACACCCTGACCCCAAGCAAGGAAAAGACCCTGATGAAGCTGATTGTGGACGCCAAAACCGACCGGGTGCTGGGCTGTCACGTGGTCGGCCCGGATGCGGCCGAAATGGTCCAAGGCATCGGTATCGCGCTGAGATGTAATGCCACCAAGGCGCAGTTCGACGCCACGGTGGGCATTCACCCCTCGGCGGCCGAGGAACTGGTCACCATGCGGACCAAATGGACCCCACCCGAGAGCCTCGCGGCCGAA
>CAUZBE010000200.1:0-6057 GCA_963577885.1 Alphaproteobacteria bacterium | reverse complement strand
AAAAACCAGATCACTATGACCTGCCTGTTGGGCGCCATGATCCCATTCCTGCTGAAACTGCCGTCCGGCAATCAAGACCAGGACCATCCCCTGAAAAAGACGGTCTGTGTGCCCTGGAACGAAGACACCATGGCCATGGGCCGGCGCTATGGCATCGACATGCGCACCACCTTCAACATGACGGAAGTATCCTCGCCCATGATCTCGACTTCCTATCCAGCCGAGCCCGGCACCTGCGGCAAGCTGCGCGCCGGGGTGGAAGGCCGGGTAGTGGATGCAAATGACTGCGAAGTGGCGCCCGGCGTAACCGGCGAATTGATCCTGCGCACGGATCGGCCTTGGGCCATGAACCACGGCTATTACAAGAACCCAGAGGCCACCACCCAGGCCTGGCGGAATGGTTGGTTCCACACCGGCGATGGCTTCAAGTATGACGCGGAGGGCTATTTCTACTTCGTCGACCGTATCAAGGACGCTATCCGCCGCCGGGGCGAGAACATCTCATCATTCGAAGTGGAAAGCGAGGTCACGGCCTTTGCGGCGGTGGGCGAGGCTGCCGCGATTCCCGTGCCCAGCGAGCTTGGCGAAGACGAAGTGATGGTCGTGGTTGCCCCGGTTCCCGGTCAGGACATCGACCCGCTGGCATTGTTCCAATTTCTCGAACCCCGCATGGCCCATTTCATGCTACCCAGGTTCATTCGCATCGTCGCCGAGTTGCCGAAAACGCCAACCCAGAAGGTGCAGAAGAACCTGTTAAAAGAGGCCGGCGTCACACCCGACACCTGGGACCGCGAGGCCGTGGGCATCAAGGTCAGGCGCGAGAAGATCGGTGTGGTATAATTGATAGCTAAGGAGACACCATGAAACCCGAAGATATTCTTGGCCATGCGCCGAAAGTTTTGACCCAGGAACAGCGCGAATTCTATTTTGAGACCGGCTATCTGCTGTTGGAGAATTTTATCGGCCAGGATTGGCTAGAACGCCTTTGGGGGGTCACCGACCGCTTTATCGAAAAGAGCCGAACACAGACCAAATCGGGCGGGGTTTTCGATTTGGAGCCGGACCACAGTGCGGATAATCCGCGGTTGCGGCGCATCTCGCAACCGGTGGTGATCGACCCGATCTATGAAGAGTTCGGCCTGCGCGGCCCGATCGTCGATCTGGCCGAGGACCTGGTCGGCCCGAATGTAAAGTATCATCATTCCAAGCTGAACATGAAATGGGCCGACGGCGGCGAAGTGGTGAAGTGGCACCAGGATATTCAATTCTGGCCGCACACCAACTATTCACCGCTCACCATCGGCCTTTACATGGACGATGTGGATGACGAGATGGGCCCCATGGGCGTCATTCCGGGTAGCCATAAAGGTGAAATCTATGACCTGTACGGCAGGGATGGCGGCTGGGTCGGTGCCCTAGATGATGACGATCTGGCGCGGGCACCGCTGGACAAAGCGGTCTGGCTAAAAGGCCCCAAGGGCTCCATCACCATACATAATTGCCGCATGCTGCACGGCTCAATGGCCAACAACTCACCCCGCAGCCGGCCCTTGCTGTTACACACCTATGCCTCGGCCGACGCGCTGACGTTTCAGGGCAGCCTGGTGCAAAACGTACCCCACGCCGATACGCTGATCCGGGGCGAGCCCGCGAAATGGGTCCATTTTGACCCCGAACCCTGCCTCATCCCGCCCGACTGGTCTAAGGGCTACAGCTCGATCTTTGCCCTCCAGCAAGAGGTAGACGCGGGCGGTTAACCGCTTTTATTTCGCAAACTCCAAGTAGCTGGCGCGATGCTCTTCCGCGTCGATTGCGCCAGGCGCGAAACGCCCATCGAGAATGGCGCGGACGCTTGAGGCGGCCGGCAAGGCCGAACCGGATGCAGCCATCTGACGACCAGAACGGCAATGGCCACGATGTCCGCCAAGAATACAATCATCATGAACGGGCCCATGCACATCATTGATACGCCACCGCTCCACATATGATGGCCGGACGAGAAGGCGCGGTTATACTGGACATCTTCAACCCGCCGCGTCACAACTGAGCAAACGACGAAAATCGGGGAACAGGATGAGCATTAACAGCGACGGCAAGAGCTTCCGCATCGGCGAATACGAGATCGATATCATCGTGCACGGGTTCCCCGGCAAATCGGTCTGCCACGGCTCCCTGGGATTTTCCACCATCGCGCTGATCCGCCATGGCGGCAGGGTTGCCTTGGTCGATGTGGGCTCGTTCGGACAGCGCTCGCTGCTACAGGATCAGCTCGCCCAGCGCGGCTTGCAGCCCAGCGATGTGACCGACGTTCTGCTGACCCATTCCCACTATGATCATGCCATCAACTGGACCATGTTTCCCAAAGCCAGCATCGTCATCGGCCGGACGGAACTGGATTGGTCCTTAGAGCAGCCCTGGGGCGTGACGGCGGTGCCGGAGCTGTATGTGCGCGAATTACAGCGATGGCCTACCCTGCGCGCGGCCAACGATGGAGACGCGGTGTTCCCCGGCATCACGGCCCATATGACGCCGGGCCATACGCCGGGCTGTCTGGTCTTCGTCCTCGATTGCGGCGGCCAGGACATGGTGTTCACGGGCGATGCCTGCAAGAACCGCGCAGAACTACTTTCCCGCACCGCCGACATGACCTATGACGCGGCCGTTACCCGTGCCTCGATCGAGGCGATCTGGTCTTTCTGGTCGCGCCGACCCGGCAATATCCTGGTGCCGGGGCACGATCTGCCCATGGTGCTGGATGATGGCCAGCCCCGCTACCTAGGCAAGCGGGAAGCGGCGATCCGGGCCTGGTACGGCGAAGACCTGAACGAGACCACGGTGATCTCGCTGCTGCCCGATGGCCCCGCGCGGGCGGCGGCAGCGGAATGACGGCCTTAGACATGCCCAGGAACATGGAATGCTGACATTATATTATGCGCCCGGCACGATTGCCCTGGCCTCGCTCATCGCCCTGGAAGAGGCCGGCGCCGACTATACCACCCAGCGCCTGAACTTCGCCGACGAAGATCAAAAGAAGCCCAGTTATCTGGCCATCAACCCCAAGGCACGGGTGCCATCCCTGGTTACCGAACGGGGCATATTGACGGAAACCCCGGCAATCCTGATCTACATATGTCAGCAATATCCCGCCGCCGCCATGGCGCCCCTGGACGATCCGTTTGAGCTGGCCCGCGTCCAATCCTTCAATGCCTATCTCTGTTCAACCGTGCATGTCGCTCACGCCCACCTGAGGCGCGGCACCCGCTGGGCCGACGACCCGGCGGCCATTAAAAACATGAAGGCAATGGTGCCGAAGACCGTGGGCGCATGCTTCAGGGTGATCAACGACGAGATATTCGTTGGCCCCTATGTCATGGGCGATCAATGCACCGTCGCCGACTTCTATCTTTTCGTTCTGTCAGGATGGCTAGAAAGAGACAGCGTCGACATCGCCACCCTGCCCAAAATTCACAGCCACCACGAACTCCTGTCAGAGCGCCCCAGCGTGACAAGAGCCCTGGCCATGCAATCGGCTTAGGCCAGATAAGTTCGCCGGCTTCGACGGTAAATTAGATGCCAAGGCCCGGCGCGGACAAGGACAGGTCCTACTAGTCTTCCAACGCGTGCGGTGCCTGACGGTCTTTTACCTTCAGGCATTTATACTTCTGCGCCGAAATCATGGCTAAATGGCGCCGTCTTCGCGCAGACTGGCGATCTCGGCCTCGTCCAGGCCCAGCCAGGTGCCATAAATGGAGTCGTTGTGCTGACCCAACCCAGGGTTCAGGGTCAGCTCCATTGGCTCGGTGCCCTGCAGACGGATAGGGCTGTGATGGGCGGCGATGCGGCCAACGTCGGGGTGGTCGATCCAGCGCAGCATGCCGCGCTGATGCAAATGCTCGTCGTTCACCACCTCTTCCAAATCGCGCACGGCAGCGGTGGGCACGCGGTGTCTCTGAGCCGCGGCCTCGGCCTCCGATTTGGTCATGGTGGCGACCCATTCGCCGACCATGGCGTCAACCTCGTCCATATGCGCGACGCGGGCGTCGTTGGTCAGATAGCGCGGATCCTCCGCCAGCTCCTCTCGCCCCATGGCCGTTAATAGGAATTGCCAATGCTCCTCGCGCACCACGATGATGGCGACGTAGCCATCGCTGGCGGCATAGACATTGTAGGGCACCACGGACAGGCCTCCGTGCTTGTTGCCAGTGCGCGAGAGCACCTCGCCGCCCGATTGCGTCTGCCCAAAATACATGCCCAGGTTCGACGCCAGGGTGGGGAAAACCGAATCTAGCATGGCGACCTCCACCAATCGGCCCTTGCCGGTGCGCTCCCGCTCGAACAAGGCGGTAAGCACGGCGCCATACAAATGCGTACCGGTAATGAAATCGATGAAGGCCGGGCCGGCCTTGACCGGGGGCCCGTCGGGAAAGCCCGTGACATGCATGACGCCGCCCACCGCCTGGACGGTCAGGTCCATGGCCAGATCGTCGCGCCGGGGTCCCTCTCGCCCATAACCGGAGCCAGAGGCATAGACTAGGCGCGGATTCAAGGCCATCAGGCTGTCGGCCCCAACGCCCAGGCGTTCCATGACCGTAGGCGCGAAATTTTCCAATAATACATCCGCCCGCATGACCATTTTACGCAACAGTGCGCAGCCCCTCTCGTGCTTCAGGTTGAGGGTGATACCCTCCTTATTGGCATTCAGCACGGCCAGGGGCACCGAGCCGCCTTCAACACCGACGCGGCGACGCAGGGGTTCGCCGATGGGCGGTTCGATTTTGATCACCCGGGCCCCGGCCATGGCCAGCATAAAGGAGGCATAGGGGCCGTTATAGATCTGACCGAAGTCAAGGACGGTGACCCCTTCCAGGGGGTAGGAAGACGCTGACATGACGAACCTCTTGCAACGAAACTGCTCAAATCTTGCCGCATTATAGACCGCCTAACAGGCAACGGGCGCGAAATTAGGAAGCGACCGGACATGCCAGCCTTGGTCACGGTCTTTTCTCTGTTGGCTTTCGCCTATTTTTTCTCTTCGAGGGTGGCTATGGGACGCTGGCGGCAGGGGCCTCGGCCGGCTAGCTTCCGGATATTTAGAATTTGGCGGAGGCTTATCCGGCCGGCTTTCTGCTGACGGCGGTACCGCAATTGACGGGCCGCACGCCGTTGCAGGGGCCGGGCCTGGCGGCCCTGGCCGGTACCTGGCTGCTGGTGCGCCTGGCCATGCTGGGGCGTGCGCCATTGGGCCGGTGGGAGCCATGGCCGCGGATTCGCTCTTTCCGCTAGCCCTGCTCCCGGTCATCGCATCGATGCTGCTGCAGGCGGGAAACCGGCGTAACTATAGTTTCATCGTCATCTTGGCCTGCGCGGCCCAGGCTAATCTATACTGGCATCTGGAGATGTCTGGCCTGGCGGCAGAATGGGCACCAAACGTCGCCGAACGCGCGCAGCAATTGATGTTAAATCTGTTGTTGATCATGATCGCGGTCATGGGGAGCCGGGTGATCCCGATGTTTTCCGCCAACTGGCTGCACCGCCAGGGCCAGGAGCCGGCGATACGCCATCCTGCCTGGCTGCAACGGCTGTGCCTTGGCGGCCTGGTGCTGCTGACCCTGGCGGAATTCTTGCCACCCCGGCTGGATTAGCGCCTGATTGGCGTTCTTGCGCTGGCCGCCAGCACTGCTTTTCTGGATGGGGCCTGGTACCAAGCCACCTTGTTGCTGTCCGGCCTGCGCTGGGCCCTAGCCTTCGCCGTCTTCCTTTGGGCCTTTACCCCGATGCTGTGGTCGCCACGTAAGTGCTAATAAAGGGACATAGGTAATCCAGGCGGCGACGGCTCGGCGCCCCTGCGCCGCCACCCCCAAATCTCTTATGGAGCGTGCGCCAAAGGCGCACTAGCGCGAACGAGAAGTCTAGATCTGTTTCAAAAAAAATCGAAACAGATCTAGGGAAATAGTTTCTCCGTGCGCCAGACATCGCCGTCGCGGATAAAGACCTGCCGATCATGCAGGCGGAAAGGGCGTTCCTGCCAGAATTCCAGCCGTTGCGGGATGACCCGAA
>CAUZBE010000199.1:0-6062 GCA_963577885.1 Alphaproteobacteria bacterium | reverse complement strand
AATAAGAGGAAACCGGCGTCTTTTTATCGAACAGTAGGCGGCGTAGAAAATGTCTGGTCATGGCTGTAGGGCAACGACGGTGAAATTCAGAAAATTGTAGTAGAGGACATCAAGACGGTGGAATTTAGCTGGCCGGTTGGCATGCCCGTATGCAAATCTATCACGTCGCATAAAAGGACTATGGGAAGTTCGAAGTTCGCTGCCAAACAGGCGGATCGCTCGGGTAATTTTAGGCATCTCTGCAGGCCAGATGGTTCTGCTTCACAGCTTCATCAAAAGACCAATACGACAGAGAAATAGGGAGCGGATCTGCCAGCTAAACGTATGAGGAAAATTTGACTAATGTGCGACAGTGCCCGCCTGTAAAGGAAAAGTCATCGTGAACAAAAAGCACATTGGCTCATTTTTTGATGGCTTCCTTGCGGAAGAAGGAAGTCTCAAGGAAACCACGTAAGTGGCGATCAAAAGGGTTTTGGCTTGGCAGATTGAACAAGCCATGACAGAGAAGGCCTTGACGAAAGCGGAAATGGCCCGGCGCATGCAAACTAGCCGCTCTCAGCTCGACCGGCTGCTTGATCCGCGTCAGACAAATATCAAGTTGCACACCATGCAGCGGGCCGCCACCGTTGTCGGTAAGCGGCTGCGAATTGACCTGGTGGACGAAACGGCAGCGGGATAACGCTGTGCTGGAACCGTCACGGCACGGTTCGGCATAGTGCCACCACGAGTAGGCTATGGAGACAGGGACTATATGGCCGATGATAGCGATAATAAGGGTCTATCCCAAGGGCTAACCAACTATGGCGACAAGGATTTTTCGCTATATTTGCGGCGTTCGTTCGCCAAGTCCATGGGCTACTCCGACGAAATGCTGGAGCGGCCCATTGTCGGTATCGTCAATACGGCGTCAGGCTACAACAACTGTCATCGCGGGGTGCCGGAACTGGTCGAGGCAGTCAAGCGCGGCGTGCTGGCGCGGGGCGGGCTGCCCATCGATTTTCCAACCATTTCCCTGGGCGAAGTGTTCCTGAACCCCACTTCATTGATGTTTCGCAATTTGATGTCCATGGACACCGAGGAGATGATCCGGGCCCAGCCCATGGATGCGGTGGTGCTGGTTGGAGGCTGCGACAAGACCGTGCCGGCGCAGTTGATGGGCGCGGCCTCGGCCGATCTGCCCAGCTTGCAGCTTATCGTCGGGCCCATGATGACCGGGCGCCACCAGGGCGAGCGCCTCGGCGCCTGCACCGATTGCCGTCGTTTTTGGGCCGATTATCGCGCCGGGCGCATCGGAAAAACTAAGATTGACGCCATCGAGGGCAATCTCGCTACAACCGCGGGTACCTGCGCCGTGATGGGCACCGCATCCACCATGGCCTGTATCGCCGAGACCCTCGGGCTGACCCTTCCTGGCACCGCCGCCATTCCAGCGGTGCACGCCGACCGCCTGCGCGCGGCCGAGGCGACGGGCGCCCAGGCCCTGGAAACCGCGCGTCTGGGCCTGACGCCATCGCGCCTGATCACGGAAACATCGGTGGAGAATGCGCTGCGTGTCCTGCTCGCCTTGGGCGGTTCGACCAACGGCATTCTGCATCTGACGGCCATCGCCGGGCGCCGCGGCATTCCGATTTCTCTGCACCGCCTTAATGAATTGAGTGACAGTACCCCGGTGTTGATCAACCTAAAGCCCACGGGGCTCGGCTATATGGAGGATTTCCATAATGCGGGCGGCATGGGGGCGCTGTTGCGGGAACTGTCACCGCTGCTGCATATGGAGTGCCAGTCGATCACCGGCGAAACCCTGGGCGAACGCCTGGCCGCCGCGCCCGGCTATGTAGACCAGGCCATTGTCCGCAGCCGCGCCGAACCGTTCGAGGCAGTGGGTGGTCTGGTCGCCCTGTTCGGCAATCTAGCCCCTGGCGGCGCCATTCTAAAACGTTCCGCCGCCGACCCTAGCCTGTTTGAAACCACGGGCCGGGCAGTGGTGTTTACCTCGTTGGAGGATCTAGCCGAGCGTATCGACAAGGATGATCTAGACGTCACGAAGGACGATATTCTGGTGCTGCAGAACGCCGGCCCGAAAAGCCCCGCTGGGATGCCCGAGGCCGGCTATATACCCATTCCAAAAAAACTGGCCCAGGCCGGGGTCAAGGACATGATCCGCATTTCCGATTGCCGCATGAGCGGCACCGCTTTCGGCACCATCATCCTGCACGTGACCCCCGAAGCCGCGCTGGGCGGGGCCATCGGATTGGTCCAGAATGGCGATGAAATTAGATTAAGTGTATCTAATAAATCATTGGAATTACTTATTGATGACGCTGAAATGGAACAGCGGCGCCTGACCACTCCGGCCCGGCCCGCAAGACCCAGCCGGGGCTATGGCAAGCTCTACGTCGATCACGTCATGCAGGCGGATCAGGGCGCGGATTTCGATTTTCTAATGGCGCAGGAATAGCGCTTAACCAAACCTGGCAGGAGAACAGGGCAATAACAAAGGGCGCCAGGGAGATATCGAACAGGTTCAGGGCCACGGCCCATAGTGGCGGGGGCCTAAATATTGAATAAAAACGTGAGAAATACCCCGTAACTATCTGAATTAAAATAGTATGCATATTTTCAGTTATTGGGCATAAACTTGCCTGGCGGCGTGTAAATTTTTGAAATCCTTGCCCGTGGGAAGGGCCGGGATGAAAGCCAGGGGATCGGATAAATCCAAATCAAAATCCCGGAACGCCAGGATTCGGCGGTAGAGCAATGCGCCCACGGCCGAGCCAATTTTGAATGCCTGCCGCATTGCAACACCTTGTCTGCCCGCCCATCGCCACGCCCGCCGTCTAATTTGCTATCATAGCCCACGAATTCGAACGCGGCGGGTATCGGTAAAATCTCCTAGGCCTAAATTATGGGCAAACTTAAGGTCGGGCATAGCATGAGTTCGGGTCACTGGCGCGGAGGCTTCGCGGCCCTATGCGCCTTGCTGGTGGGGATCGGCCTGGCCCGCTTTGCCTATACGCCGCTTTTGCCCGCGCTGGTCACGGAAGGCTGGTTTTCGACCAGTCAGGCGGCCTATCTGGGCGCGTCCAATTTAGCGGGCTACCTGGCCGGCGCCCTGCTGGCGCGAAACCTGGCGGCGCGGTCCTCCAACCGGTTCGCCTTGCGCGCGGGCATGGTGTTGGCCAGCATCGCCTTTTTCGCCTGCGCGCAACCATGGTCATTTGGCTGGTTCTTCATTTGGCGCTTCGCCGCAGGCCTAACAGGCGGTATCTTGATGGTCTTGGCGGCGCCTACGGTGCTGCCTTTGGTGCCGGCCCACCGTCTGGGCTTGGCCGGCGGCGTAATCTTCACCGGCGTCGGCCTGGGCATCGCCCTATCGGGCACCCTGGTCCCCGTCACCTTAGAGTGGGGCCTGATGGAAACCTGGGTCTGCCTGGGCCTCTTGGCGATGCTGCTGACGGCTGCGTCCTGGAACAGCTGGCCCGTTCCCGCCACCAACGATAAGGCCACGAAAGCGTCCCGTCCGGTAGCCAGTCTGGCACTGAATTCGCTATATCTAGAATACGGCCTGAACGCCGTCGGCCTCGTACCACACATGGTATTTTTAGTGATCTTTGTCGCCCACGGCCTAGATCAAGGGCTAACGGTTGGGGCCTTTTACTGGGTGCTGTTTGGCCTAGGCGCAATGAGTGGGCCCATTATGATGGGTTATCTGGCGGACCGGGTCGGTTTTTTAGGGGCCCTGCGTCTGGGCTATGGGCTGCAGGCAATCTTTATCGGCGCCCTTATTTTCACGGATCACGCAGTGGCCCTGGCCCTGTCCAGCCTCGTCATGGGCGCTTTTGTACCCGGCAGCACAACCCTAGTCTTGGGCCGGCTGCGGGAATTGCTGGCCGACGACCCAACCGGCCAAACCGGTGGTTGGCGGCTGGCCACCATCGCCTTTGCCATGGGTCAGGCGGCAGGCGCTTATGGCCTCTCCTACCTCTTTGACCTTAGCAGCAATTACGGAATGTTGTTTGCCGCAGGCGCAGGCGCCCTGGTTCTTGCCCTGGTGCTAAACCTACTCATCGGTCGCCGGACTTAGAGCAATTCCGAATTAATGATAATCGCAAAGCGATTCTAAGTGATTGGAATATTTCTCTTATTCTAAGGGTCTGGGAATTTTTAGAATAAAAATGCTCTAGTCAGGACTTTCGGGCACCACGCTGCGGGCGACGGAATCGTCCAGGGCTTCGAATTCGTGATAGCGGATAGTGTCATACAATTCAGCCCGGGTCTGCATTTGGTCCAACTTGCCCTGGGCGCTGCCCTTTTCGGCTAATTCCGTATACAGCGCCGCCACGGCGTGGGCCGCAATCCGCAACGAGGACGCGGGCCAGATTACAATTTTGCAGCCCAGGGCCTCCAATTGAGCCGCCGTTCGCTGTGGGGTGCGACCAAATTCGGTCATGTTGGCCAGCACTGGCGCCTTTACCGCGGCGGTAAAATGGTGGAAGTCCTCGTCCGATATCAGGGCATCGGGGAAGACAATATCGGCCCCGGCGGCCACGTACAGATTGGCCCGGCGGATGGCCTCATCCAAACTCTCGGCAGCGGCATCGGTGCGCGCCACCACCAGCATATGCCGCCGGGCGGAAACGGCGGCAGCGATTTTGCGAGCCGCATCCTCCGCGCTGGCCAGTTGCTTGTCGTTTAGGTGGCCGCATTTTTTCGGCAATACCTGATCCTCGATCTGCACGGCGGCGGCGCCCGCGTCCTCCAACTCGCGGACCAGACGCATGACGTTCAGCGCCTCGCCGTAACCGGTATCGCCGTCGACGATCAGCGGAAGATCCGTGGCCCTGGCCAGGGTCCGGGTGGCGCCGCACAGCTCCTCCATAGTCATGACGCCCAGATCGGGCAGCCCCATGCCGGCGGTTAACGCCGCACCGGAGATATAAAGACATTCAAAGCCGGCCTTCCGCGCCAACAGGCCCGATAGCCCGTCGTGGGCGCCGGGCACGGCTAAAATACCCGGCCGGGCCAGCAGGGCTGCCAGCCTTTGCCCCGCCGGCGTACTATCGCCGCCGCCCGTAAACCAGATCGGCTGTTGCACGTGGTCATCATTGCTTGGCATCACGCTGCTCCCTTGGGTCCGGTTTCACTTTATGGTTCCGCCGCCACGATATCACGCGCCGGCACATTTTTAAATTTTAGGCTGTGGCGACGGGTTAGATCAGGGTCGCGGCCAGGCCGGTAGGTAGTTCGGTTTCCTCAGCGAAGCAGGAGATTTCCTGCAAGCGGCCTGGATTTCTCAGAGATTCGTAGATATCGCCAAGCCGGGCCAGGCCGTTATCAATTTCGGGTAGGCGGTCCAGGACGGTGGTGATGGTTTCGGCCAGTTACTGGATGGGGGTGGCACGCCTGGTACAGATGTTAAAAAAAGGGGAAACCGGTGGTCGCCACGCCATGCACCTGGCTGGCCACGCGGGCATGTAATTCACACCCTAGCTTGTCAGCGCCACAGGCACTCAGAGGCCGCCTCGTCCAGGGGGACATTGGCATTGTCGCCATAGACGGCAGCGGAAGAGGCATAGACCACGGGTGCCGCGCCGTGCAGCCGCGCCGCGTCAAAGACGGCGATGGCGCCAGTCAGGTTGGCGCTATGGGTCGCCAGCCATTCTTCATTGCCGCGCTGAACAGAGGCGATGGTGGCCAGGTGGAAGCAGCCCGCCATACCAGCCACCAGATACCCAGCCATTCACTCTTCCCCTCAATCATTCCGCGTTTGCAGGAACTGCAGCAACAGCGCGCCGACGGCTTCCGATTGCTCCTGCTGCACCCAATGGCCGGCATCCGGCAACAAATGGACCCCCTGCATCCGGGCGCAGGCCTTGCTCTCCATGGCTGCCAGCGAACCAGGTGTCTGATAGATACCCCAATCGGACGCGCCGGCAATGAAGCACGACGGCACATCAATGGTACGGCCCGCGAATAATTCAAGATCGGCGTTAAAAACCCCTGAAGTGCGGCAGCGGTACCACTGTAGCCCGCCTTGAAAGCCGGTGCGGGCGAACTCACCC
>CAUZBE010000198.1:0-6068 GCA_963577885.1 Alphaproteobacteria bacterium | reverse complement strand
TCTGGAGGCGCTTGGCGAGAATTATGACAGTATTATCGTTATGCACACCTTTATGGTGCATTCACAGTGGATCCCAAAGTTCATGGAAATGCGCGAAGCCCTTTTCCCAACCATATTCACCGGCCCCGGCTTCCCACCCAACACATTATTGCTGGTCGACCGGCTGGTTAAAGAGGAGTTCGTGATCGAGGTAGAAGCAGTTGCTGCAAGGCTCAACAGGTAACGCTTTCTGTGTGCATATAAAATCGGCCGGGAATTTGGCGTCTCATATCAAAACTGAATTGTTTTTGCGTATTTTGGAACCACGAACCCGCGAAATCTGATGCATTAATCATCATGGTTTGCCGCCCCCTCGGATCAAGGAGCGTGATCCGTGGTGCACGGCCCGTGGGGGCCTGCAAGGTAAGTAGGCAGGGTTGGTATGCTGTCTTAAGAGGCCATTCCGGCGGCTACGAGTAGTGTATGTAGTGTAGTAAAAATACGAAAGTTTAAGAATCAATCTGGTTTTTAGATCTTTATAAAAGTTTCCAATTAAAAACTACACTACTGCTATACGAGGGTTCACTCAACTATTCTGTGGCCGGCCGAGTGCCTTACTATATCTAGCTCGGGGTCCTTTCCGACGTACTCTCGAACGATGCGCTTAAACACGGCATATCAAGGAATCCACTCCCCCGGACCCCTGTCCTCAATCGCGTTGCGAAAACTTTGGTATGACTCGTCATAGGATAAATTTCTTGTACGCTTTAACAGGTTCTCAAGGCCGCCCTCGTCAAGCCAGCCTGTCAAACTGTCCGCGTCTCTATACCACTCTTCGGTTTCCTCCTCCATCCCCTGCGCCACCGTCTAGGGAATCACGGCCTTCGCCACCGGATAGCTCGTCATCGCCATCGCCACCGTATAGGGAGTCATCTCTTTCGGTGCATTTTTGCTCTTCGGCCATCTTAATACTCTCCTAAAACAATTAAGAGCAACGTAGTCACTAACCTCATTGACCCGCATCTACAGGCAATACGTATGAATTATGGCAGTTGCGCCACGGCATTATGTATTAAAACTGCAGATAGGGGTAGCGTTCGAGCAGTACGGTCTTGAATGCGTACACGTCTTTGCCCTTTACGTTACTTAACTGATCTGGGTCTACCTTACTACGTTTGTAATTCTTGATGTCAGTGACGGAGGTTTCGTACTCATTTTCTGTGAGCCGGTCGGCAAGCTCCTGATAGGTCTCGCCCGGCAAGCCCTACAACTTGTTGGCATAGGCTTTCAGGAACATCCGTTTGGCCTGTTTCAGTGCCGATCCCCGACCGGGGTATCACCTCAAATGCCACTGTAAGGGTGGGGCGAGGGCCACTGGGGAGGCTTACAGGGCCGTTAAAGGGTACGTCAGGGGGTGTTTAGCTACCCTGCCACATGACACCGATACCTATGGTTGTTAACAGCCTCACACCCTGATCTGTGTAGCTATCTATGAATAATAACGTAGGTACCCGGGGTGGCCCATGCGTAGGGGGGCCATCAAGGGTGATGTTATCTGGGTAGACCACAGGGTAGGTCACAGATGCATCTTGACTGTGTATTTGAGGGATGAGAGCCTAGGCTCTGCTTAGGTTAAGCTGATTAGCTGGTACATAGCTCAGGCACATCTGCCTACCGCCTGGCCCGCCTGAAGGGCGGCCTGAAGCAGGGGAGAGCGCCGCCATGTATGACGCCGGTTACTGCGCCGCCTCGTGCCTTTGCGAATGCTCCAACAACCAGTTGGGCATGACGCCGGCCAGTTATGCCAAGGGGGGCAAGGGTGCTCGAATCGGATACACCATTACCTATTCTCCCTTGGGCCGCCTCATGGTCGCGGCGACGGAACAGGGCGTTTGCTTTCTCTCCCTAGGCGAGGATGCGCATCTGATCGCAGAACTGGGCCGGGAATATCCCCTGGCCGAAATCATCGCCGGTGAGATCGCCCTGGGCAAATGGGTGCGCACCGTGGCGGCGTATCTAGACGGCGCCATTTCCCACCCAAATCTGCCCTTGGATGTACTGGGCACCGCCTTCCAACGCCGGGTTTGGCAGGAATTGATGCTCATTCCCACCGGAATGACCCGCACATACACTGAATTGGCGGAGATCATCAGTGGCAACCCCCTGGCCCGCCGCGCCGTGGCCCGGGGCTGCGCCACCAACCCGGTTTCACTGGTTATCCCCTGCCATCGGGTGATCCGTAGCGACGGCGGCCTGGGCGGATATCGCTGGGGCTTGGACCGCAAGCGCGCCTTGCTGGCGGCGGAATGGGAACAACACGTGGGGCCCGTCTAGGTTTCCCGGCTGCGCTGGGGCGTATGAAGGGCTATTCTCTTGTTCTGATGATTCTGCAGGAGGAGATAGCCATGCATTCGCGGGTTTTACGGGTTGGCGTGTGTCTTTGGACGGGCCTGGGTGTCCTCATGGCGGCGACAACCGCCAGCGCCGGGACCAGGGGCGGGATGTACGATATGAACGTCATGTTGAACGAAGATCATCCCTTCGCCGCGCCCAGCCATGGCCGGTCCCCGACCGCCTTGCCGCCTGGTTACGGCATGACGCCCATCGCGCCGCCGCCGCCAACCCTGCGGTATACCCCGCCACCCAGACCGGCCTATCAGATGGCCGCCAGCGGGTCGGAGCCATGGCGCCCCTTTGGCGACGTTATTAGCAGGGACTGGTTCAGCCGCTTCTATTTCGCGGTGGGCGGTGGCCCGCATCTGCTGAACGACCTGGACGGCACCGCCGCCGCCGCCGCCACGTATAGCATTGAATCGTCGCCAGGCTTTGTCGCGCAGGCGGCCCTAGGCACCAATCTGGGCCAGCACTTCCGGGTCGAGGCGGAAGTCGCCTACCGTATGGCCGACTATGATCAGGCCACCGTCGGCGGCACTACCGTGACGGCGACCAATGATCTGAAAATCGCCACGGGGATGGCCAACCTGCTGTATGATGTCCGCCTTGGCTCTACCTTCGTGCCCCATATCGGCATCGGCCTGGGGGTCGCGCAACTTAAAAGCAGCAACACCACCATCGGCGCCGTGGTCGCCCCGGGTAAGGACGCGACGGAATTCGCCTATCAGGCAATTGTCGGTGTCACCCTTGAATACAGCCGGGCTTGGAATATCGGCCTGGATGCCCGTTACCTGGGCACGTCCGATGAAGACGTCTCCGCCACCGCTATAACCCTGAATGTCCGCTACAATATGTAGGCAGACTTGGCTTCAGGGACCGATACTGTAACTCAGACAATTTACCAGGCTGCTGGATAGTTGGCGCAGCAGTTGGCCATAAGCCTTCGGGCCCGGCGCTATATCGCGGCCGATGGGATCCAGGCTGGCAACCCACACATCTATGCCAAGCGTTAGGGTATCAACCACCTTGGCGGGGTATTGCGCCTCCCGAAACACGCAGCGCACATTGCCCTGGGCCAGGCGCCGGCGAATGGTGGCAATGCGCCGGGCGCCCGGTTTTCGGTCCGGCGCGATGGCGATGGCGCCTAGGGCGTTGGTGTAAAAGCGGGCTTCGAAGTATTGATAAGCATCGTGCAGAACCATGTAAGGCAGCGCGCGGACCGGCGCTAAAAGGCTGGAAATCTCCACCTCCAAGTCCACTAATTGGGCGATGACCCGGTCCCCGTTACGGCGGTAGGCGCCCACATTGCGGGGATCGAGGCCGGCCAGAACTGCCACCGCATGCCGGACCATAGCATGGGCGTTGCGGGGATCGAGCCAGACATGGGGATCGCGGGAATGATCATGCTGGCCGTGATCTTGCGCTTCCTCCCAAATGCCGCCTTCGCGGGCCGGCAGGTGGTGCACGCCGGGACTGTCGGACAAGGCAATGACTTTGGCCTTGGCAGCCAGACTAGCCAACGGTTTTTGCAGGTAACCTTCCAGGGCCGGGCCGACCCAGAACACCACATCGGCCCCTGCCAGGGCGCGGGCTTCCGAGGGGCGCATGGCGTGGCTATGGGGATCGGTACCGGCGGCGAGTAACAGGTGCGGCTGGCCAAGGCCGGCCATCACCCCGGCGATCAGGCCATGTACCGGCTTCAGGCTTACTACCACCCGCGGTGGCTCGGCCAATACGGGGGCCGTGCTGAAATACAGCAGGCCCAGCAGCAAAAAGAATATTCGAGCCAGCATACTTTAGGCCAAATTCCGGGTCAGACGATAGGGCCGCAAGGCCTGGTAATAAGGCAGAGCGGCGGCAAGGATGTCTTTGAGATGATCAGGCATGGGCTGGCCCGCCTGGGACGGCGCCATAAAATGGGTGGATCGCTCCACCGCGCCGTACCAATGGGCGGCCCACAGCCCATCACTGTTCCGCCGCCCCGCCGGCCAGGACAGCATGGTGGGGTTGAATTTTATCCCCAGCGCCCGGCACAAGGCGCCCAGCATGGCTTTCGGATCGGCCAGCACGTCGTCTGCATCGAGGACGGGCGGTATCCTACCCGTGCGTTGGCGCACCGTTTCGAATAGCCGTTGTTGTTGCGGTAGCCCCAGATCCGCCAATGTCACGTTGGCCCGTTTGTCGATGTACGAGGGCAATACCCGTGCCGGATTGCGGATCAGAAATCCGTGCTTCAGGCTATCTAGCCAGTCCAGGCCCATGTGGGGCAGCAAATGATGGGTCATATGCTTTTGATAAAATATGGTCTTGTCCTCGGGGACGGGGCCTATGGCACGGGCCGCCACCGCCCGCCAATCGGTTTCATAGGCGGCGATGATCTCGGCCGCCATGGCGTGATCCCGCCCGGTTTCGTCCAGATAGTGGGCGTAGAACGGTTCATCCCAGACAAAGCAGTCAGCCCTGTTCTCGAACGCGCGCAGCATGGCGGTGGATATATTGCGCGGGCCCGACCACATGGCGATACGGACCGCTCTAGAAGGTCTTGCCATGGGCTTATCCCCGGGCTTCCTGGTCACACATATCCCGGTACAAGGCCTGTAGCCGCGCCGTCACGGGGCCGGGCGCCGCAGTGATTTGGCGGCCATCGACTTCGCTTATGGGGATCAAACCCGCGAAGGTGCCGGTGGCAAACGCCTCGTCGGCCCCGTAGACATCGATCAGGCTGAAATCTTTTTCCAACGCCTGAATACCATTGCGCCGGCACAACGCCAGAACATTGGCCCGGGTGATGCCGGCCAAACAGTAGCGCCCGGTGGAGGTCCAGACGTCGTCCTTGCGGACAATGAAAAAATGCGTGGAATTGCAGGTTGCGACAAACCCGTGGGGATCCAGCATCAAAGCCTCGTCTGCGCCCGCCTTATCCGCCTGAATGCAGGCCAGAATACAATTCAGCTTGCTGTGACTATTCAGGCGCGGGTCCTGCACATCCGGGGCACCGCGCCGCACATGCACCGTGGCCAGGCGCAGGCCCATCCCAGCCGCGGCCAACTTATATTCCGGAATGATGACAACCGTCGGCGGCGTGATGGTCACTTTGGGATGTTGATAGGGCGTGGACTTTATCCCACGGGTTACCATCAGGCGGAGGTGGACATCCGTCTCCATCGCATTGGCGTCCAGCACGGCCTGAAGCCGGGCCGCCATTTCCTCCGGGCTCAGGCCTATATCCATATCGAGGGCCTTCGCGCCTTCGTACAGGCGGTCCAGATGAGCGTCGAGAAACAGCAGGCGCCCTCGATGCAGACGTATACCCTCCCATACCCCGTCGCCCAGGATGAAACCGGAATCGAAGACCGAAACCTTGGCCTCCTCGCGGGGAAACATCTCTCCATTGATGGAGATCAAAATAGTGCCGTTACGCGGGTCGTCCAGATAGTCGTGGGTGCCTCCGGCCATGTTAATCCGGCCGAGGCAGACTGAAGACGCTTTCGGGTGAAATAGCTGCGTAATCCAGATAACCCAGCCGGGCCAGTGGTTTCATCTTGCGCGCATCGATCATGCCGTCGACGATCACATCGTCGTCCACATGAATGCCGACGACCTGGCCGATGACGGTGGTATTGGGCACGCCGGTCCGCGTTGGCGGCATATCGATGATTTGCAACACCTTGCATTCCAGGGCAATGGGCGAATTC
>CAUZBE010000197.1:0-6068 GCA_963577885.1 Alphaproteobacteria bacterium | reverse complement strand
AATAGCCGCTGTACATGTTGAAACCATGCAGGGCCACCAGCACCGCACTGGGCGCATCCTTTGCCGGCCAGGACCGCAGTGGCAATAGCTTGCCATCCTCGCTGAAAAAGCTATTGACCTGAATTTTCACTGCCATCAGGCCAGGTTGAAAACCCTGTACCCGTGGGGCGCAGGCGCCGAGGACGACAAGACCGCACAAAAGGGCCGCAAATAACCTAAGATGAACCGGAATTGCTAACAATTGGGAGTATCGGTTATGAGCAAATTGGCGGATCTTGCGGCGCAACGCTTTGGCATGGATACGAACGTGGCGGAGGTCGAGGAGGGACCGGGGCGGGAAACCCTGGCTGCTTTGTTGTCGCACCGCACCCACCGTCGCTTCTTGGACGATCCGGTTGCCGAGGATACCATGAACTTGCTGTATGCCTGCGCTCTGTCGGCGCCGGCTAAATCCGATTTGCAGCAGATCGCTATTATCCGGGTGCAGGATCCAGGCAAGCGGCGGGCAATCGCCGATTTGATGCCTGAAATGGGTTGGATCGGCACCTGCCCGGTGTTTTTGCTGTTCTGCGGCGATTCCCGGCGCATACGTAAATTGTGCCAGCTTCGTGAACATGAATTCGCCAACGATCATCTGGACGCCTTTATGAACGCCGCCGTCGATACGGCCCTGGTGATGCAAAATTTCATTACCGCCGCCGAGGCCGCCGGTCTGGGTTGCTGCCCCATCAGTGTTGTTCGCAATCATATTGACCGTATTGCCGATATCACCAGCCTGCCTGAATTTGTATTTCCTGTTGCCGGCATGTGCCTGGGCCATCCCGCGCACGCTGGTTTTACCTCAACCCGCTTGCCGCCGGAAATGGTCGTGCATATGGATCAATATGATGATAGCCGGCTGCCAGAACAAATAGATGCTTACGATCACCGGCGCAACGGCATCTATACGATTCCGTCGGAGAAATACCGAATGACGCAGGAATATGGCAAACCTGATTTCTATGGTTGGTCAGAAGACAAAACCCGGCAGGTCTCAGTGCGTGAACGGGATGATTTGGCGGCCTATTTGCGTCGTCACGGTTTTTGCCTGGATTAGTTCCTACCTATCATAACAGGGTCTGTACCCGCCGGCGCAATTCCGGCAGGACCTCCTGGTCAAACCAGGGGTTGCGCTTTTGCCACGCCAAGGTTCGCCACGACGGATGCGGCAGGGGGATATGGCGTGGGGCATGATCGCGCCAGGCGCGTACTGTTTCGGCGACATTTCCGGCCCGCCCGGTGCCTAGAAAATAGGCCTGGGCATAGGCCCCCGCCAGCACGATTAATTCGATCGCCGGCAACTGGGCCAACAGGGCTTGATGCCAGGTCGGGGCGCATTCGGGCCGTGGGGGCCGATCGCCGCCTTTGGACAGCCGGCCGGGATAGCAGAAGCCCATGGGCATGATGGCAACCCGCGCCGGGTCGTAAAAGGTTTCCGGTTCCAGGGCTAACCATCGCCGCAGCCGATGACCGCTAGGGTCGTCCCAGGGAATACCGCTGGCATGAACCTTGGTGCCCGGGGCCTGCCCGACGATCAACAGGCGCGCCGTCGCCATGGCACGCAGTACTGGTCTGGGCCCCAGGGGTAAATGGGCCTCGCACAGCCGGCATTCACGGATTTGCGCCAGCAATTGTTCAAGGCTGTCAAGTTCGGTCATGACACAGGATCTACCAAAAGAATTTGCCAAAGCAAGCGGACATCCCCTTTGCCGTGTCGCCCTTTGCCCAACTGGATGGTGCCTTTACACGGCGCTTTGGGGGTGCCGGCCTGGGACTGCACCTGGCCCCGCATTTGTGCGAGTTGCATGGCGGCACGTTGGCGATCCAATCCGCTCTCGACAAGGGCACGACGGCGACCATGTTGCTACCCATTGACCGTTTGACAGGCACCAGCGACGACGCTCGCAAGGCTGTGACCGGGGCCACCGGGCCCAAGGGAACCCAGGCCGAGCTGTTGGACCTCATCGGCGCGAAATTGGGCTGAGCGTTCTTCACTAAAGGCGTTCATTTCCGCCAATCCATCATTAGATTAAAATTTGCGGGCTGGGGCGTCAAATCCTTCTTTCCGTGCGCTCAACTATCTTGCCAGAGAATTTTCGTTCTGAAATTGCTCAAATCTTTGGAATTGCTCTAGCCGGCGTTGACCTTCAATAATGGTGGGCACGCGGGATTGTATAAGTTGGGGTGGGTAAGAACCTATGGATAAGACAAATTGTATCTTGGCAAGCTTGCGGGCCCCTGTCGATGCGGAATGAGTTGCCATCGGGTATCTTGCCGCCCAGCCTGCGCGTGGAGAATATCGAACGCGGCATCGGTTCCGCCGCCGCGACGTTCGTGGCCGGGCCGGAGCATCTGAACCTCAAGGGCATGCTGCACGGTGGCATCATTGCCGGGCTGATGGATGTCATTATGGCCATTTCGGCTGGCTCCCATCCCGACCCTACCCAGTGCCGCTTTTCCATAACGCTTAGCCTGTCTCTGAATTTTATTGGTATCGCCGGGGCAGATCCGCTTGTTCTGCGCGCTGAAACCACCGGCGGCGGCAGGAGCACGTGTTTTTGTCAGGGCCAGATCGATGACGCCAAGGGCAACCCCATCGCCACGGCCCAGGGCGCTTTTAAATTGCTGGCGCCGGGCACCGAACAGGCTGGTTAGAGCACATTCGGACAATAGCGGGTCACTTCGGAGGCCAGACGCCGTCGTTGTCGATGGGATAGACCGCCCGTGTCAACTGAGTATAGGTGAAACGCTTCAGGTTGGAGGCGCAGACGCCCGGCGTATCCACATAGATTTCACCCTTGGCGAAGGACCGGAAATGGGCCTGCCAGGCGATGGCAGATTTTACCACGATGATCTGTTGTGCTTCCGCCATGATCCCAACGGCTGCCAGATGATCGGCATCGAAGGGCATGGCCTTGGCCTCCGTCAACATCACCGTCACCCCGCCAGCCAGAATTACCGCTACTTCGCCCAAGTCGATCTGTTGTCCTGTCATATAATCGCCCCGGCGTTGATAGCGGACATGCGCCTGAAAAATGATGACACCCACCAGGGGCACCGGCGGTCCATGCAGGTCATCGGACTTGCCACCGACGTTGCCGCTAAACATGGCACCAACGCCAAGAGCCTTAGCGGCCATGACTGCCTGGCTATCACAGATGACCACGGCCGCACTACGGGGCGATTGATCCAGTAATTCGGCCAGGATGGTGGTGCCATCGGCGGGCGCCCCTCCACCAGCGTTGTCCGCGACATCGACCAGGATGATGGGGCCTTCGGGCGCCACGATGGCGCTGCGCACGGCCGCTTCCACGGCGACCAGACCGGCATCAAAATCGCCACGCTGGCGCCAGATGATCATCGCCAGTTCATCGGCGATCCGTGTGGCATGGGCAATATCGTCTCCCTGTACCAGCACACCAACGCCCAGATGGGCTACATCGGCGTAGGGGAAACCCCAGGCGATCGAGGCGGACCAGATTTTGCCCCAGGTTTCCATATCGAACATCTTCGCCATGATCGCCGCCACCGGCGCGGCGGCCGTTCCTTGCACCTGCGGCGGCGGGGCAAAGGGCAGTTTTCGTAGGATTTTCGCCGGTCGACGCTCACTCCACAACATGCGGTGCAGAATTCGTAACGCTTCCGCGCCACGCGCGCCCATGTCGCTATGGGGATAGGTATCATACCCCACCAGGGCATCGGCGCCTTCGATAAGGGCGGCGGACAAATTGGCGTGGAGATCAAAGGTTGCGACCACCGGCGTGCCGGCTGGCAATTGACGGCGGATCGCGGCCAGAATTTCCGCATCGGCCTCGGGCACCCCTTCGGCCACGCAGGCACCATGCAGATGTACCAGGACACCGTCAATCTGGCCGGCGTAGGCAAGTATATCTATTGTACGCTGGATTAGGGTCGCAAAGGCCTCCGCTGTGATCAATCCGGATGGCACCGCGCCCGCGAACAGACCCGGTATCAGGACCAGTTCCAATTCCATGGCGGCGCTCATCGCACCACCGATTTCCGTATTGGTATTGGCAAAGGCGTCGAACAGGGCATCGCCCTCGGCGTACTGGTAGGCGTGGAAGGCCTCCAGCCCGGTCCGCCCCTGGGCGAAAGTATTGGTTTCGTGCCAAATGCCCGTGATGAAAACGCGTTTTTCCATGGCCTGAATATGGCGCGGTTTAGGCGATCATGACAAGTTCATAGGCTTGCCGTCCCAGGTTTTAGCCAAAAGCAAGCCTGCCACCAAACTGCCCGCCGCGATGCCCGCCATGAAGAGATAGGCGCCGTTGGCAAATTCCTGATACAGCAGGCCGGCCACGGCCATGACCAGGCCGACGGCGATGCCGGCACCGACCGCCCCATGCAGGCTTTGCGCCGTGGCGGACATTTCAGGCGGCGTGGCGCGTGCGATAAAATGCATGGCGCCCAAATGAGCCGCGCCAAAGGTAAAGGCATGTAAGCCTTGGGTCAGCAGGGCCAGCCACAAGGCATCGGACAGGCCCATGGCACTCCAGCGCATGATTCCTGCCAGAGCGCCCAGGACCAGCAGGTTGGCCGCGCCAAAGCGGGATAACAGGCGATTGCCCAGCCAGAAAAGGATGATTTCCGCCACCACGCCCTCGGCCCATAAGGCCCCGATCAGGACATCGGAGAAGCCAACGCTACGCCAATGCAATGTGGCGAAACCGAACAGCACCGCGTGGCTAGCATTGCCCAGGCCGCCGGCTAGCAAGAACAGTAGGAAAACCGGTTGCCGCAATAGGCGCCCCACCGCGCCAGACCGCGCCGGGATTTGCTTGTCTCCCGGGCGCTCGTCCCGCAACAGGGCGCAGGCCAGCAGTACCACCGTCATCAAGGCCAGAATGGCCCATAAAACCGACCAGGAACCAAAGGCCGCCAACATGGGCCCGCCCGCGGCCGAGGTTGCAATGAAAGTCACCGAGCCCCAAATTCGTAGCCGGCCGTAATCCAGCTTTAAGCGGTAGACCGCGCCCAGGACCACCGTCTCGCCCAGGGGGATGATCGAGGAAAAGGCTACCGAGGCGACGAGATTGACCAGGAGCAACCCCCAGAACCCCTTGGCGAACAGAAAACAGGAAAACCCCAGCATGGCCATGGTGGTTAGCAACAACAGGGGCCGTCGCCGTTCCCCCCGGCGATCGGCTAGTTGCGCGATCAGCGGATTGGTCAAGACGCGCAGCCAAAGGCCAGCGGATAGCAACAGCCCGATCTCGGTCGCGGACAGGCCGCGCGCTTTCAAAAACACCGGCCAAAACGGCGCCATCACCCCGACTACGGCAAAGACGGCGCCGAAATAGAACGAGAGGCGCCAAGCTTGAAGTGTTGTCACGCCCATAATCCCGGTTTGGCCTATCGCATTGCTAGCCCTGCGGCCGCAATGTAACCATGAAGCAGTTTGGATGAATGGAGGAAAGTCGATGTACTGCGATAAATATACCTGTTTTGCGGCCGGCCGACAGGGCCGTGTTCTTACCCTGACCATGAACTAGCCGGATGATCTGAATGCGGTCGACAAGGACATGCATGACGATCTCGGCAGTATCTTCTATCATGCCCAGTTGGATAATGGGGCCGATGCCAAGCGCATCGTCTTTTCCCTGTTGGATCTGGAAAAACCGATCATCGCAGCCGTCAACGGCCATGCCATGGGCCTGGGTGCCACCATCGCCCTATTGTGCGATACCATCTTCATGTCATCGCAAGCTAAGATCGCTGATCCCCATGTCAGGATTGGCGTGGTGGCCGGTGATGGCGGCTGTGTCATCTGGCCGCAATTGATCGGCTATGCCAAGGCGAAGGCAGTATCTGATGACCGACAATCCCATCGGCACGGAGAATGCTGAGCGCATGGGCCTAATCAATCATGTCACCCTGCCGGAAGAGACCCTGAATGCGGTCCAGGCTTTCCCCAACGCCTGGCCGACGGCCCCACGGAGGCGATCCGCTGGATCAAGGTCTCCGCCAACATCGGCCTGAAATAATTAGCCCATTCCATCATGGATACT
>CAUZBE010000196.1:0-6097 GCA_963577885.1 Alphaproteobacteria bacterium | reverse complement strand
CCGTCGCCGACCGGCGTGGCTTTGCTACGCAAGGCGCCGACATCAGAGCCGGCCTGGGGCTCGGTCAAATTCATGGTCCCGGCCCACTGTCCGGAGACTAATTTTTCCAGATAAATATCTTTCAACTTGTCGCTGCCGTGCGCGCCCACAGCGTCGATCGCACCCTGGGTCAGCATGGAGCACAGGGCAAAACCCATGTTGGCGCTGTTCCACAACTCGGCACAGGCATTAGCGATCACCAGGGGCAAACCCATGCCACCATATCTCGGGTTGAACTGAATGCCGTTCCAGCCCCCGTCACGATAGGCGGCATAGGCGTCGCGGAATCCGTCGGGCGTGGTCACAACACCATTTTCCAGGGTTGCGCCCTGTTCGTCCCCTTGGCGGTTCAAGGGCGCCAGGATGCCTGCTGCCAAGCGGCCAGCCTCTTCCAGGACCGCGTTGATGGTATCGCCATCGCTAGCCGCGAAATCTGGCAGCGTCAGCAGTTCCTCCAGATCGCAAATCTGGCTCAGAGTAAAACGGATATCCTTGAGAGGCGCTCGATATTCACTCATGATGGCTAGTGTCCTGGAAATTGACCTGTCGGTTCGGTAGTATGCTATCTCGCCACCGAAAGGCAACGCCAAGCTAACCTTTCGAACATGACTGGGACGAGAAAGCGTATATGAACGATCAGGCTAAAATCCTCAGCGGCGCGCTAAATGCTTATGATGCAAGCCCGGCCGGCACCCGTTTTCCGGTCTTTTCCAGCTATATCGATCGGGCGCGGCAGAGCCATTACCACCATACCACGGGTGTGTCGGGTGCGGCTTTCGCCGATCTGGTGGATGTGTCGGTTTTCGCCCAGGATGTTTCCCGCGCCATCGCCAAGGCCGGCCTGCCCAACGATGGCCGCGTCCTGGTCCGCCAACGGGTGTTTCAAACCGGCCATATTCGTCTGGATGAAGTGTTATCGGTGGAGGGGGAGATCGGCCCCTATGGCGAGGGTCCACGGGGCCGCTATCTGACCTGCCGCGTCGCCTTTCGCCGGGCCGACCGCACGGTGCCGTTGCGCATGGCGACGGCACATCTATTGCCCTATGGCGAGGCGCCGGCTCGCCGGAGAAAAGCCGCCGCCAAACGAGAAGACCCCCGCCTCGGCATGCAGCCGGTGGGCAGCCTGAAACTGAACCCGGAAAACGTTATGGGCTATGCCAAGGAGGTAGGCAATCAAATTCATTTCGACCCTGAATTTGCCCAATCCAGGGGTTACCGCGCGCCATTGGCCCAGGGTCTGATGCAATTGACCGCCCTGCACGGCGCCATCGTCAAGCGCGCCATGCCCTGGGAAATGGACGTAGAAATATGCTTTTTGCGGCCGGTGTTTTGGGATAGCCAACTGACCCTGTACGCCGACCTGGCGGGCCAGTTGTACCGTTGCATTGATCAGGACGGCAAACTGACGGCGGAGGCAACCCTGCATCATCTGACGATACAGGATATGGAACCTTGAACGAAGCCGCGGCGGACGTTACAGACGAATGTGTTGTCGGCATGGTGTTGCGGGATTGGCCCACCGTGGTCACGGCCGAGCGTCAGGCCCGCTATCACGCGGCGGCGGAGGTGCCCCAGGATTTGTTCGGCGATAGCGTCGATCTGTCAATTCTGGCCAACGACACCATTCTCGCCACCTCGTATCTGAAAACCCAGGCCGTGGACGGCCTGCATGCCGGTCAGCGCATGCGGCAGCATGAACCGGTGCGCCTGGATGAACCCTTGACCCTGAAAGGGCGGATTGCCTCCATCCGCGCCACGGCCAAGGGCAACATTGTCGTCTACGCCTTTGATTTTCAGCGCCGGGATGGCAGCATTCCTGTCACCGGAGAGTTGATTTCCTTTCAGGTGGACCCCGCCGCCATGCGCAAAACCGGTGCGGGCAAGCCGGGTGCGGCCGATACAACCGGTTTTCATACCGCTGGCCATAAGGCCTTGCGGCCCGAATTGGTGGCCGCATACAGCTTTGAGTTTCTTAAATATCTGGTGCATTTCGACGCCGAGGAGGCGGCGTCAGTTGGTCTGCGCGCACCGGTCGCCCAGGGTCTGATGTCATTGACCTGGATGATGGAAGCGGTGGCCTGGGATGGCCTGCCCACCGCGATTAATATTGCGGCGGATTTCCGCAGCCCAATTTTCTGGGACGACAGCGTTGATATTTTCAGCCGCGACGGGGTCGAATTTATGGTCGCTACGTCCGATGGATCGATCTGTTCCCTGGGCCGGATCACGGATTTGGTGCGTTAGTATATGGCACCCATGGGTCATGCCGATCGGCCACAAGACCTGGCCCGGGCCGCAGCATATCTGTTGGTAGGCAAGCTAGTCGCCTTTCCAACCGAAACGGTCTATGGCCTGGGCGCGGATGCCACCAATGGGGCGGCGGTGACGGCGATTTTTGCGGCCAAGCAACGCCCATCCTTCAATCCCCTGATTTCCCATTTAACCGACGCCGGCGCGGTCGAGGAATTCGCCCTTTGGAATGATGCCGCGCGGGCGCTGGCGCAGGCTTTTTGGCCCGGCGCCCTAACCCTGGTGCTGCCCCGGCGCCCGGATTGCGCCATTGCCCAAATCACCTCCGCCGGTTTGGACAGCGTCGCTTTGCGGGTGCCCAGCCATCCCGCCGCCCACGCCTTGTTATCGGCGGTCGGCCGTCCCATCGCGGCACCATCCGCCAACCGCTCGGGCCGCATCAGCCCCACCACGGCGGCGCATGTGGCCCAGGAACTGGGGCATGACGTTGCCCTGATACTGGACGGCGGGCCGTGCGATATCGGTCTGGAAAGCGCCGTTGTTGGCTTTCACCAGGAAACGCCGGTGCTGCTGCGGCCGGGTGGCATTTCGTTAGAGCAATTGCAGGCCGTGGCCGGCACGGTGGAGATCTTGACCCAGGCGCCGCCAACACCCAGCGCGCCGGGTCAACTTGCCAGCCATTATGCCCCGGACAAAGCGCTACGCCTGAACGCTGGTGAAGGTGCGCCGGGCGAGGTGTTCCTGGGATTTGGTCCTGGTTCCCCCGGTGATTACAATCTTAGCCCCACTGGCGACCTGATCGAAGCGGCGGCGCGATTGTTCGTCATGTTGCGGCAACTGGATCAGGGGCCGGGGCAGGCCATCGCCGTGGCGCCAATTCCCGAACACGGCCTGGGCCGGGCCATCAACGACCGTTTGCGCCGCGCCGCGGCGCCACGCACCTGATCTTGTTGCCTGGCGCCAAACAGGTTACATCAATCCAATGGATGTAAACAAAGCACAACCAGACGCCAGGCCCAACGCCATTTCCGAAGCGGTTTTGGCGCGGATAAAAGCGGCCGTGGGGCCGAAAGGCTACACCACGGACTCGGCCGAAATCGCGCCTCTTTGCGAATCCTGGCGCGATAACTGGCGCGGTTGGGTACCCATGGTGGTGAAGCCTGCCAGTGTGGACGATGTCGCCGCGGTGGTCGCGATCTGCGCCGAAAGCGGTACGCCGATCGTGCCCCAAGGCGGCAACACCGGCTTGACCGGGGGTGGTCAGCCGCACGCAACGGGTACTGAAATCATCATCTCCACCTCGCGCATGAACAAAGTGCGCGAGATCGACACCGTAAACAACACCATGACGGTGGAAGCCGGCTGTATCCTGGCCACATTGCAAGCAGTAGCGGCGGATGCTGACCGCCTGTTCCCGTTGTCTCTGGCGGCGGAAGGCTCCTGTCAGATCGGCGGTAATCTTTCTACCAATGCCGGTGGTACCCAGGTGCTGCGGTATGGCAACGCCCGCAACCTGGTGCTTGGCTTGGAAGTGGTTTTGCCGGACGGGCGCATCTGGGATGGTCTACGCGGTCTCCGCAAAGATAATACGGGCTATGACCTGAAGCAGCTATTCGTCGGCGCCGAGGGCACACTGGGCATGATCACGGCAGCTGTACTGAAGCTGTTCCCAAAGCCCACCGAGGTTCAGACGGCATTGGTCGCGGTGCCTGATCCCAGGGCCGCCTTGGCGTTGTTGAGCCGCGCCACAGATGCGGTCGGTGAACAGGTCACGGCGTTCGAGCTGATCCAGCGCCGGGCGATCGATTTCGTCCTGCACCACATTCGCGATGTCACGGATCCCCTGGATCAGGCCTATCCTTGGTACGTGATGATGGAAGTCTCCGGCCAGGGTGCGCCGGGCAGCCTACGGGCCGCGGTCGAGGCGGTTTTGAGCGAGGGCTTGGAACGGGCGGAGGTGCTGGACGCGGCGCTGGCTGCCAATCAGAGCCAAGGCCGGGCGCTGTGGAAGATCCGCGAGTCTATCCCGGAGGCACAAAATCATGAAGGCCAGTCGGTGAAGCATGATGTGTCCGTGCCTTTGTCGCGGATTGCGGAATTTCTGGAGCGGGCGGACATGGCGCTGGCGGCGGCCTATCCCGGCGTTCGCTGTGTCGCCTTTGGTCACATTGGCGATGGCAATATTCATTACAATCCGGTCCAACCCCTGGGCCCTGACGGTGCGGATTTTGCGGCTGAATATGGCGCTATCAACCGCATCGTGCATGATTTGATTGTTGAATTAAATGGCTCCATCAGCGCTGAACACGGCCTGGGCCGCCTGCGCCGGGAGGAGGTCAGACGATATAAATCCAGCGTCGAAATGGATCTGATGTGGGCCGTGAAAAATGCCCTTGATCCCGCCGGCATCATGAATCCGGGCAAGGTGGTCTGAATTCCAGCCTGGACCACGCCGGCGGGCTGTTACTGGAGCGAAGCCGTTGGGGCGTGGTGATGATCGCCATCGCGGCCGGTATCGTTGCCGCCGTCCAGGTTGGCAAGGTGCCACCCCTGATTACCCTTTTACAAACCGAGTTGGGCCTGTCGCTGGTGGCTGCCGGCTGGCTGGCCTCGCTGTTCAATTTGACCGGCGCCCTGTTCGGGGTGATGGGCGGCGCCATGACCGACAAGGTGGGCGCCAGGCGGGTATTGATGGTAGGCCTTGGGGGCACGGCATTGGCCGGGTTTGGCGGGGCCATGGCGCCTGATCCGGTCTGGCTGCTGTCGTTCCGGGTGCTTGAAAGCGTTTCTTTTCTGGCTTGTGTGGTGACCGCGCCACGCTTGATCGTGGCGGCGACCGCGTTACATCAGCGCGATCTGGCCATGGGTGCCTGGGGCAGCTACATGCCCATTGGCATGGCGTTGGCAATGCTTGGAGCGCCGTCCGCCGCCGGCCAATTTGGCTGGCAGGGGGTCTGGATTGGGGCTGCCGGGTTGGCTTTGATCTGTCTGCTGGCGGTGGCCTGGGTCACCTCGCCGCGCCGTTGGCCACAAGTGTCCAGCATTGGGGCGGCGTTGTCATGGCGCGTTCTCGCCCAGGTTGTCTGGCGTCCAGGACCAATGCTGATGGGCCTTTGTTTTGCTCTGTACACGGTGCAATTTTTGCCATTTCCTCCTGGCTGCCAACCTATTTGATTGAGGTTTTGGCTTATACGCCAGGCCAGGCCGGAATGGCGACCGCGTTGGTGGTTGCGGGCAATGCGTTGGGAAACCTATTGGGGGCGTTGTTGCTGCATCGCGGCGCGTGGCGCTGGTGGCTGATATTGCTTGCCTTTGTCATGATGCTGGTATGTTCCGGGGGTATATTTTGCCCACCCAGTCGGTCATCTGGAAGCTGCCCGTGGCCTTCTCCTTCAATTTCTTCGGTGGATTTTTGCCTGCCGCCATTCTGGCCGGGACCTATTGGCTGATGGCCGTCTGCAGTGTCGCGGGCGTCGGGCTGGCGATTTGGTTGCGGAGCATCGAGAAGCGCCTGGTCATCGAGTGAAACCCGGCCATCCCAAAAACTATTAGCGGGTTTAAAACAAGCGGCCCTGAACGGGTATTGTCCGGGCCTGTTGCAGGCAGGCGGCATCGTCATTGCGCGGACTGTTGACCCGGTGGGATACGGGACGGGCCTGCATTTGCGGCGCGTGCTCGGGCCCGAACAACGCAGCTTGCGGTGTACTGTCTGGGTCAAGCCAGGCGGCAAAGTCCTCGTCTCGCAAAATCACCGGCATGCGATGATGGATCGAATGCAATACCTCTGCCGCCGCAGTGGTCAGGATGG
>CAUZBE010000195.1:0-6110 GCA_963577885.1 Alphaproteobacteria bacterium | reverse complement strand
CTACCCCTGTTCGCCGATACTATGCGGACCGACCGTCAGGGCAAAAAGGCCATGTATCAGGACGATAGTTTTCGCCGGAACTTTAAGGCGGATACCGATCCCAATGTGAAGAACCTGCTGGCGGACTGGGCCGGGCGGACGATGATTTCTAATGCCCCCACCGACCGTACCCTAGAGGAGCGCCCCTTGGCCGAGGTCGCGGCGGTGCGCGGCGTGGACCCGATCGATTTGGCCCTGGACATGTCGATCGAAAGTGACTTTGCCGCCCGTTTCCGCATGCCGTTCCTCAATTATGATCATGTCGAGGTCGGAGAGTTGCTGGCCGATGACAACACGGTGGTCGCCCTATCGGACGCTGGCGCACACGCTTCCCAGTTATGCGATGCCTGCTATTCGACCCATCTGCTGGGCCATTGGAGCCGTGACGAAGGCGCCATGACGGTTGAAAAAGCCGTCCATATGTTGACCCAGAAGCCGGCCGACCTGATGGGTATCAAGGACCGTGGCCTGTTGGTCCAAGGCCGACCGGCGGATGTGGTGTTGTTCGACCCCGAAAGTGTGGGCGCCAGCGGCCTGACCCGCGTGCATGACCTGCCAGCGAGCCAGGACCGTCTTGTGGCCCAGGCCGTAGGCATCCAGGCGGTGATCGTCAACGGCTCCATAATCCGCGAAGACGGCGCCGATGCCGTCCGCCCCGGCGATAACCTGCCGGGCCGGATACTGCGCAACGGCCAGGCTGCCTGAGACGGTGGATAAACAAATCATAGCGGTCATCGCGCCAGGCGACATGGGCGGCGGCGTCGGCCAGGCATTGACTCAAGCCGACCATGACGTGGTTACCACTCTGGCGGGGCGCAGCGCGGCCAGCCGAGCGCGGGCGGAACGTTGCGGTTTTCGCGAGCTGCCTGATCTGGACCAGGTCGTGGGGGAAGCGTCGTTGATCCTGTCCATTCTGCCACCGGCTTCCGCTATTGAACTGGCCGAGCAAGTCGCGGGTGCCATGACGCGCACGGGAGCGCGCCCTACTTATATGGATTGCAACGCTGTCTCTCCCACCACCGCCGGGCGGATCGCTGCGGTAATTCGGGCGACGGGGGCCAACTTTATCGATTGCGGCATTATTGGCTGGGCGCCGGGCAAGGGGCCCCAGCCGACGCGCTTTTATGTCTCCGGCCCCGATCTGGCCCTGGCAGACGCCTTGGCGGTGGAGGGCATATTGGTCAAGGGCCTGGGTGGCGAGATTGGCCGCGCCTCGGCCCTGAAGATGCTGTATTCCGGTTTGAACAAGGGGCGGTTCTCCTTGCTGGCAACCATCGCGACGGGGGCGCAGGCCTTGGGCCTGCTGGACGAGCTGGGTGAGGAGCTGACATTCAGCCAAGCCGATACCTGGTCCTATATGCAAAGCAGTATCCCGCGCCTGCCGGCGGACGCCGAACGCTGGTGGCCGGAGATGGAGCAGATCGCTGAAACCTTGGAAGCCGCCGGCGTCAGTGGCGATTTTCATCATGGCGCGGCTTGGATGCTGCGCCTGATGGCGGCGACGCCCCTGGCGGCGGAAACCCGCGAAACTATTGATCAGAGCCGCGGCATGGCGGAAACCGTCCAAATTTTTGCCGAACATCTGCAGAGTTTAGGCAAAATCACGGAGCAATAGTATCAGGCATTGCCGTAGGGCCGGGGCTTTGTCACACTCCCCCTCCGTGCCATCAATCATAGTTGGTTTTTATGACCTATTACGTCTATAGCGGGGCGCGTAAAGTGCCGCTGAAAGAAGTTGCCTTGAATGGCGCCAAGGCGGCGGCCGGCCTGGTGTCTTTGGGGTTAGGCGACGGCGACAGCTTCGCCACAGTGACGCGCAACGATATCGCCATGCTGGAGACTATGATCGCCGGTAATTTAATTGGAGCCTACGCGGTGCCGGTCAACTGGCATGCCACGGGCGAGGAGGCGGGTTATATGCTGACCGACTCCGATGCTAAGGCAATTATCATACATTCGGATCTTCTTCCCGGTATCGCCGATCATATGCCCCCCGGCGTACCGGTGATTATTGTTGCCACGCCGCCCGAAATCGCCGGCGCCTATGGCATTCCGCCCGAATTATGCGCGGTTCCCGACGGCGCCCTGGAATGGGAGGCCTGGCGGGATGGTTTTGCCCCCTGGGCAGAAGAGCCGCCGCTGCAGCGCGGCAGCATGATCTATACTTCTGGCACCACCGGCAACCCGAAGGGGGTGCGGCGGGAGCCGACTTCCGCGGAGCGTCAGGCCCGGATCGGCGAGCTGGCCATGCGCGCATTCGGCATCGGCGCGGACGGTATAGCGGCCATGACCGGGCCCATGTACCATTCCGCACCCAACGCTTATGCCCGCCTGGCCATGACCCTGGGCAACAATATTCATTTGCTGCCCCGCTTCGAACCGGAAGAATTACTGCAGGCGATCCATACCCACAAGATCAGCCATATGCATGTGGTGCCGACCATGTTTGTGCGCATGTTACGCCTGCCCGACGAAGTCAAGGCGAAGTACGATCTATCCTCGCTGGTGCATGTCATTCATGGCGCCGCACCCTGCCCGCCCGAGGCTAAGAAACGCATGATCGAATGGTGGGGCCCGGTGATCTTCGAATATTACGGCTCGACCGAGGCCGGCATCGTCAGCGTCGCTAATAGCGCCGACGCCCTGGCCAAGCCCGGCACCGTAGGCCCACCCCTGGAGGGCACTTTGGTGCGGATCTATGATGATGACGCCAACGTCGTGACCCAGGGGGAAAGCGGCGAGATTTATATGTCCATGAACGATCTATCCGATTTCACCTATCACAACAAACATGACAAGCGGGTGGAGATCGAACGGGATGGTATGGTCACTAACGGCGATGTCGGCTATCAGGACATCGATGGCTATCTTTTCCTGAACGACCGAAAGCGCGACATGATAATTTCCGGCGGCGTTAATATCTACCCCGCCGAGATAGAGGCGACGCTACAGGACATGCCCGGCGTGCAGGATTGCGCGGTCTTTGGAATTCCCCACGATGAATTCGGCGAATCCGTCGCCGCCGCCATTGAAGCCCAACCGGGCGCCAGCCTGTCTGCCGATGCAGTTAAGGAATATTTGCGGGCCCATATCTCGGCCTACAAAGTACCGCGCGAGGTGACATTCCATGCCGCCATGCCGCGTGAGGATACGGGCAAGATATTCAAAAGAAAATTGCGCCAGCCCTATTGGGAAAAGGCCGGCCGGCAAATCTAGATCATTGCCAATTTGACTGACCCCGCCAGGCCGGCAGTTGGCCGGCTTTTTGCGCGGCGGGGCCAGCAGCGCCAGGCCATGACGCCAAGTGGTTGGCGTCATGATGTCACGCGGGTGGAATGTGAGACAAATCGTATATAATGACTAATGCCGCCTGGTGGCGTCTTGCGATGCTATCGCCCTTAATTGTCGCCAAATACCTCGGCGGCCGGGCGACGCAGGCTGCGGGCGTTGCCTTGCCGCCGGGTTAAACCAGAGGCGTCAAAAAATTCTAGGACCTCGATCGCTACGTTACGGCCGATGCCGGTGTCGTTCTTAAAGGTTGCCGCGGTGAAACCTTCGTCGGGCGCGGCGGCGCATAAGCGTTCCACCACCTCCGCCAGTTCCCGCACGGCGGCGGGGGGATAGAACCGGTTCGGCGCGACGGCCATGAGGCGGCCCTGGCGGGCGCAGCGCTTCATGAAGGCTTCCATGCGCTTGGGATCCATTTTTAACTCTTCTGCCAGCTCGCGCACTCGTGGCGGACGAATGCCGCCCTCTTCAAGGATCAAGGATACCTGTTTCCACAACGCCAGGTCCGAATCCGAGGGCCGCGGACTATGGCTGGGCAGGCGCAGGGAAATGCCGTCACGAATAATCGTGCGCTGGACAACCAAATGGCCGATAGCCGCCGCCAGCAAACCAGGGGCGGGGGGTGACGTCATGGCGCCACGCAGGGCATGATCGTTGGGGCCAACGGCCTCGGGTTGTTTTTCATGCCATGTTGCCAGCCCGGCCAGGGCGGCCTGTTCGATTTGGCGCCAGCGGTCCATGGATAGAGCCAGGTCACCGGTACTAGCGGCCAGGGTGATTTGTCCTTCTATTTGGTGCAGATTACCCGCCTCCGCCTCCGTCAGGTTGCGGGTTTGGGCGAATTGCGGCAGGTTCACGCCATTATTTGCCGCCGCCACCATGGCGGCCAGAGCCGGGCCAGGGGCCTCTGTCTCCATAGCTTCCAGCATCTCCAGCCGTTCCGGTCGGGCGCGGCCGCGATGGGGCGGGAACGGATCGATCACCACGCCGCCCGCCAAGGTCCGTTGGGCCGATTGATCGCGCAGAATGAAACGATCGCCAAACAGGGCGCCAATGGGGGCGTCCAGAACCAGTTGAGCCAGGGCAGCCTCGCCCGGCTCGATACGGCGCTCTCCCAGCACGGCGATCCGGCCGGTGACGTCGGCGGCAGCGAGATGCAAATGCACCGGCGTCCAGTGCGCCAGTGGCCGGGCTTCGCTATCCAGAACCCGGACCCGGGCATCAAACTTACTAACCGGTGCGTAGACCTCTTCAGCCAGCAGCCAATCGCCCCGGCTGACCAGGGATTGGTGCAAATTACCCCCGGCGATATTGATGGCGCAACGTTGCCCTACGCGGCCCACATCCGCCGCCCGGTCGAGGGCCCGCAGACCGCGTACCCGCGTTTCAATACCTTCTGATTTATCTTGCGAGGCCAATATCAGACGGTTACCTACGGCAACCTGGCCGGAAAAGACCGCGCCGGTGACGACCAGGCCGGCGCCGGGTACGGTGAAAGCGCGGTCGATGGACAGGCGAAAATAGCCCTGGTCGGCGCTGTTGGTTCGCGCGGCATGGCGGCGCGCTGCTGCTTCCAGATGCTGCTGCAATTCGGCCATGCCGGTGCCGACCTCCCCCGAGACCGGAAAAAGCGGTGAACTGGCCAGGGGCGTTGGCGCCAAAAGACCTGCAACCTCGGCTGCGACCGCCTGCACCCGGTCCGGATCAACCCGGTCGATCTTGGTTATGGCGACGGCGCCCTGTCGAATGTCCAGCAGGCCCAGGATCGCCAGATGCTCCTCGGTTTGCGGCATCACGCCGTCGTCGGCCGCTACCACCAGCAAGGCGAAATCGATGCTGGCAACGCCCGCCAGCATGTTCTTGACGAAACGTTCGTGGCCAGGCACGTCGACGAAGCCCATGACGGTGCACGGTCCGACATTCTGGCCGCTGCCGGCCCGAGCCTCTGCGGCGATATCCTGGTAGGCGAACCCGAGATCAATGGTTAGGCCGCGCCTTTTTTCTTCGGGCAGGCGGTCCGTATCGACGCCCGTCAGGCCCCGTACCAGGGTAGTCTTGCCATGGTCCACATGGCCAGCGGTGGCAATAATCATGGGATCATGTCCTATTTTACCTGCAAAATAGCTAATTGCCCCAACCAGGCAGCCTCGTCTTCCAGACAGCGCAAGTCGAAATGTAGCGCGCCCTCGGTGATCCGGCCTAGAACCGGGATCGGTAGGGCGCGAAAGGCCGCTGCCAGGCGTTTCAGAGCGCCGCCCGTACCGCGCCGCCCGGTTTTGGGGGTTATAGCCAGGGCGACGCTGTCCAGGCTTTCCGCCGGTAACGAGCCGCTGCCAATCTGGCCGGTGCAGGCGACGATTTCCACCTGGGACAAATCACCAAGGCTAGCATCCAGGGCCGGACCCAGGCGGTCCGCCATGGCCTGTATCTCGGCCAGGGGCCGGGTCAACAGGCGCAAGGCCGGCAACCTGGCCTGCAGGGTTTCCGGGTGGGCGTACAGGCGCAGGGTAGCGGCCAGGGCGGCCATGGTCATTTTATCGACCCGCAGGGCACGTTTCATGGGGTTACGCTTTAGCTTCGCAATCAGGTCCGCCCGCCCGGCGATCAGACCGGCTTGCGGCCCGCCCAATAGCTTATCGCCGGAAAAACTGACTAAATCGGCACCTTGGGCCAGGGTTTCGGCAACCGTGGTTTCGTGCGGCAGGCCCAGGGCCGCCATATCGATCAACGCGCCGGCGCCCAGATCGACGATATAGGGCAGGCGGTGTTGGTGGGCCAAGGCG
>CAUZBE010000194.1:0-6159 GCA_963577885.1 Alphaproteobacteria bacterium | reverse complement strand
CGTCCGCTTCTAGCCTTTTGATCAATGGGTTGAGGGCCGGGTCCAATTTCAACTCGGCCATAAGGTCGTCTTGGATTTCTTCCCACAGCCAACGCCGCGCCTGGGCGGCGCGACCGGTCTGTCTGCCTCCGTCGTCTCCCAAGTCGGTATGAAAGCGCTGTATGCATTGCCAGATTTCCGCCATGCCTTCGCCCAGAAGAGCGGAGGCTAAAAGAACTTGGGCACGCCAATCGGTGGTTTTTGGCCTGATTAGATTAAGGGCGTTACGGTAATCGGCGGCCGCCAGTTTCGCCGCCGGGGCCAGATCACCATCGGCCTTGTTGACCACAACCAGGTCGGCCAGTTCCATAATGCCGCGCTTGATGCCCTGTAGCTCATCGCCGCCCCCTGGCGCCAACAACAACAAGAACATATCCACCATATCGGCGACGGCATATTCCGATTGGCCCACGCCCACAGTTTCGACGATGGTGATATCATATCCCGCCGCCTCCACCAGGGACATGGCCTCACGGGTACGCCGGGCCACGCCGCCCAGGGAACGGCCCGCCGGGGTCGGCCGGATGAAGGCGTTAGGGTCACGGGACAATAAAGGCATGCGGGTTTTATCGCCCAGTATGGAGCCGCCCGTGCGCGACGATGAAGGATCCACCGCCAGCACCGCGACCCGTCGGCCAAGTGCCGTCAGATGGCTGCCAAAGGCCTCGATAAATGTAGATTTACCCACCCCCGGCGCCCCGGTAATGCCCAGACGGATGGAAGGCGCCCCCGGCACCGGCAACACCGCCAACAACGCCTCGGCCGATACGCGGTGATCGAGCCGGGTAGATTCTACCAGCGTGATAGCGCGGGCCAGGGCGCGGCGGTCGCCCGCGGCCAATGCCGCCGCCAGGACTGTGATATCAGGATCATTGCTCATTCCAGGCGCACCATAGCGAACGGAGCCGGTGGGGCCAAGACATCCACGGCCCCCGCTTTCTAACGACTGGGATGGTACAGACCGCTTAGCCGTTGCCAATTACGCCGTAGGACGACGCCGGGTTGGGCCCACGATAATAACTCCCGCCGGGCGCGGGCCAGGGTGCCGGCGTCGGTTAGAAAAAATTCCGCATAGTCTGCCACCACCCGTTCAAACTCGACCCCCACCGCCGCCATCAGATGTTCGAGCACCACCTGGGTATCGGCACCCAGTTGGTCCAGGACAGCCAAGAATGCCCGCACCGGTTTTTCCTCCCGGCCGATGCGCAGGCGCCACGCGAACTCCGGCCAATCCACCTCGCAGCCGTTCCGTTGCAATAAATGGGCGGCATCAATCAAGGGCTTTGCCGTGGACGGCGCAAAGAGGTCGCGGGCGGCATAGCTTGCGGACAACAGCAGTATATGGGTGATGCTGGGCACCTCTATATCGCCGTCCCCCGTGGCAATGGTCCGGGCGGCGGCAAAAACGTCCGCCGTTGAAAGGCCCAGATGCAGGGGCCAAGCGTCGGGGTGAACATGTAAATCGATATTGTTGGCGCCATCCACACTGGTCAAGGGCAACAGCGAGGCATCGGAAATAAAGCCCCAGGTAGCACGCGCCTTAGCCTGGTAGAAGTTCAATCCCGCTGCCTGACAAAGCGCCACCAGACGGCGCCGGTCGGCGCCGGGCATAAGGGGATCGTAATGCGTTTTAATGGCGCGCAGCTTCTGACGATGCTGGTCCTCGCGCCACTACTGACCCATCTGGGCGGCATCACCGGGGCCACCCTGGCGGTCATATTCGGGACAATTATGCGCGATATCGGCATGGGATTTCTTCTGCCGGTAAATTTGGGCCTGCGGCCCGGCGTATAGTCCCGGCAGAGCGCCCGGCGTGCCCTCGGTTTTACCCGGGCGAAGACAGGCAGCTCATGAACAACCTCCACCCTGGAAATACGGCCCCGTTTGGTGTAGGCGGTAGAGCATGGAGAAGGCGGATCGATACAGCATGAACGATAGTCCGGAAATGATGCGGCTTTTAGATAAAATCCACAGTGGGCAAATCGCCTGCCTGGGCGATCTGATGCTGGACCGTTATGTCTACGGCGCGGTGGAACGGATCTCGGCCGAGGCGCCAATCCCCATTCTCCGCGCCGAGCGTGATGAAGCCATGTTGGGCGGTGTCGGCAATGTGGTGCGCAACGTGGCGGCCGCCGGTGGCAAGGCGCATCTATTGGCCCTGCGCGGCGATGACGAGGCGGGCGAAGGGGTGGCCGGGCAAGTCGCCGGCATGGCCGGTGTCAAGGCCGGTCTGGTGATCGTGCCGGGCCGGCCAACTACGGTCAAAACCCGCTATGTCGCAGCGGGACAGCAATTATTGCGGGCCGACCGGGAAACCACCACGGCAATTTCCACCATCGACAGTGCTGCGCTACTGGCGCAGCTGGACGCGGCCCTAAAGGATGCGGCCGTATTGGTGCTGTCGGATTATGGCAAAGGGGTACTGAGTGATGCGGTTCTGGCCGCCGCCATTGAACGTGCACGGGCCGCCAATATTCTCATCATCGCCGACCCCAAGCGCAGCGATTTAAGCGCCTACGCCGGGGTGCATTACTTGAAACCAAACCGGGCCGAGCTGGCCGCCGCCACGGGCATGCCTTGCGATAATGACGACCAGATCACCCTGGCCGCCCGCGCGGTAATGGGCAAATTCGATATTGGCGCCATGCTGATCAGCCGCTCGGAACAGGGCATGAGCCTGATCCCCCGTGACGGCCCACCAACCCACCTGCCCGTGCGGGCGCCGGAGGTCTTCGATGTATCGGGCGCCGGCGATACGGTGGTGGCCATTTTTGCCCTGGCCCTGGCGGTGGGTGGCGAACCCAGCCTGGCCGCGCGCCTAGCCAATCTGGCCGCGGGCATAGTGGTTGGCAAAGTGGGCACGGCGGTGGTTAGCCGCGATGAATTGGCCAACGGCATCCTGACCGCCGATCTGACCACATCGGAGGACAAAGTAGTCTCGGCCGCCATGGCAGCGGCGGATGTAGAACGCTGGCGGGCCCGTGGCCTCCACATCGGCTTCACCAACGGCTGTTTCGATTTGCTGCATCCCGGCCATATTTCGCTTTTGAACGAGGCCTGTAATAATTGCGACCGCTTGATCGTGGCTATAAACGATGACGCCTCAGTACGGCGGCTGAACAAGGGTGAGGGCCGGCCGGTGCAGGCGGCGGCCGCCCGGGCCCTGGTTCTAGCGTCATTGGCAGTAGTCGACCGGGTGCTGATATTCTCCGACGACACGCCTATCTCCCTATTAGAGCAACTGCGCCCGGATGTGCTGATCAAGGGCGGCGATTACGGTCTGGATGGCGTGGTCGGCGGCGACATCGTGCATGGCTATGGCGGCAAGGTGAAGCTCGCCAATTTCCTGGATGGACACAGCTCCACCGCCGTGATCTCGCGCCTGGAAGCCGGTGGGACGGCCAAAGCTGGTTCGAGCCGTGGGGACTAGCCGTGGGGGCCATGGACGTCCGGGCTGACGTTGTCATCATCGGCGGTGGCATCGCGGGCCTGTGGCTATTGGATGCCCTGCACCAGGCGGGTTATAGCGCCATTGTCTTAAACAAGGGCGCCCTGGGTCAGGGCCAAAGCATCGCCGCCCAGGGTATCATTCACGGCGGCACCAAATATTTCGCTGGCGAATCATCAGTCGCCGATCTGGCCGCCATGCCAAAACGCTGGCGGGCCAGCCTGGCCGGGCAACAAGGGCCCGACCTGCGCGCCGCCGGCACCTTGGCCGATGCCATGCAAATGTGGCTGCCGCCGCAAATTGGCGGGCGGCTCCTGGCGGGCATATCGCAGAAAATCATGCGCGGCCAGATGCGCGAACGCAGCCCCAGCGACCGCCCCGCCGTCCTGCCCATGGGCCCCGGCGGCAATCTATTCGATCTGGACGAGACGGTGATCGACGTGCCAAAAGTTCTAAAAACGCTGCAAAACCTCTATCCTGAGCGCATTCGTGAACTGCCCGAGGGGATCGAGATTGACCTCGCCGAATGCATCTATGGCATAGAGGTCGCTGCCGGACCCATCGAAATACAGGCCCAACGGGTCGTCCTGACGGCCGGCGCCGGCAATGAAACGCTGCTGGCCCGGGCCGGCCTGGGCCAAATCCCGTGCCAACGCCGGCCCCTGCAGCAAATCATCATTAGCGGCATGGCCCCTCCCCTATACCTGCATTGCATCGGCAAGAGCAGAAAGCCCCTGGCCACCATTACCTCTCACCCGGATCCTACGGGCTCTTATTATTGGTATGTAGGCGGTCTGTTGGCGGAACAAGGCGTGGCGCAGACCCCTGAACAATTGCTCAAGATGGCCAAGATCGAGCTGGCGCGGCTGTTGCCGGGCGCTGATTTTTCCCAGGCAAACTGGGCCACCCACCGCGTCGATCGGGCTGAACCGGCCAGCCGTGATGGTCTACTGCCAGGCTCTGCTCTGGCACAGGGCCACGGCGCGGTGATCGTCGGCTGGCCCACCAAATTGGCCCTGGCCCCAGTCCTGGCCGAAAAAATTATGGCGCTTCTGAAGCATGATGCGATACGGCCGGGACCCAGCGAGACGAAAGGCCTGGCCGCTCTGCCCGCCCCCGGCATTGCCCGGCCACCATGGGAAACGGTTGAACGATGGAATTGAGGCAACTTGGCCCCGAGGGCCCCTGGATCAGCCCCATCAGTTTGGGCAGCACGAAATTCGGCCGCCAGGGTGGCGTGAAATACCCCACATCGTTCGCCCTGCCCAGCGCTGGACAGTTGGCCAATTTTCTGGCCCTGGCCAAGGAATTGGGCATTAATTTAGTGGATACCGCGCCCTCCTATGGCAACAGCGAGACGCGCATCGGTGCGCTGATTGGGGCGGACGATCATTGGCGGGTGGCAACCAAGGTGGGGGAGAACTTCGTTGATGGCCGCTCCCACTTTGATTTTTCTCCCGCCGCCATTCGCACCAGCGTGGCCCATAGCCGGCAACAGCTGCGCCGGGACGTCCTGGATATCGTGTTGTTGCACATGTCCGATGACGATGTAGCCATCATGCGAGATGGCGCTGCCATCGCGGCCCTGCTGGAACTTCGCGAACAAGGCCTGATCACCGCCGTCGGCGCGTCGACAAAAAATGTCGCGGCGGGTCTTTTGGCCGTGGAACAATGTGATCTGGTCATGATTACCCTGAACCCGGCGGATCAAAGCCAACGGCCTGTGCTGGCAGCCGCGCGCAAGGCTGGAAAGGGGGTATTAATCAAAAAGCCGTTGGATAGCGGCCATCACGGCGACGTCGGCGCGGCCCTGGCCGGTCTGGTTCGGGAACCGGGTGTCGGCAGTGTGGTTGTTGGCACCATTGATCCGAGCCATCTGGCGGACAATTGCACCGCCGTACAACGCGCACTGGCGAACGAACAAGAGACCAAAAGCAAGTAAAAAGGGCCGAGGTGTGGACGCAATAGAGCGGCAAACCAGCGGAAGCGGCAATAGCGGCGGCCGCAACAAGCGCCGACGATAACAGCCTACCTGTTAGCGAAATTTGGCGTATTGGACACAAGCTGGGCCACGTGGTCTTGTTCATGCTACAGGCCATGGCTTCCGCCCTGGCTCTGCGTCGGCAATCCTGGTCGCGGCTGGGCCTTTACCTATGTGTCTTCGCCGTCGCTGCCGAGACCGTGCAACTACTGACATTGGACCGGACGTCCCAAGTCGCCGATGCGGGCCTGAACATACTTAGCGTCATCACCGGCCTGGCCCTTGGCGCCATTTTGCGACGCTTGAAAAAAATGTTCGCGACCGCCAGCCTAGCGCATTTTAATTCTGAAACTGTTCTATGGCCGAGGGTCTTCCAGGGCGCGCAGGCGCTTGGCCGCGGCACGGCCGAAGCGCAAGGTCACTTCGCGCCGCCGGCTGGCGTGCAGGGAGTTTGGATTAGCCGGCGCGGGGCACGCTATGTCAGCAGAATAGGCATCGGCGATGATAAAGCCGGGATCATCGGGAAAAATTCGACGGAAAAATCCAGCGGCACCGCAAAGAAAAAAGTCGCAACAATCCAAATATTCCCGCCATTTCTGATCGGCGCAAAAATCTACCACGCTGCTTTTGATCTCGACAATCGTGATATGCCCCTTGCGGTCAAGGCTGGCCAGATCCGCGCGCCAGCCTT
>CAUZBE010000193.1:0-6175 GCA_963577885.1 Alphaproteobacteria bacterium | reverse complement strand
GCTGCCGTTTGGCATCCGGGTGGCGATCATCGAACCGGGCGTCGTCGCCTCGGCGATCTTTGACAATACCCCGGTGCATTACGACCGCGCCTCGCCCTACAAGCCGGCAATGCGACGCAATGGGCGATTTTACAGCGTGGGCATCGCCACCGCTACGCCGGCCGAACGGATTGCCGAAGTAATTGCCGAGGCCTTGGCCGCCAAACAGCCCAAGTTGCGTTACGCGGCTGGCTACGGTAGTCAGGCCATCGACCGCCGGGCCGCCATGAGCGACCAGGATTTTGTCGCCCTGGGCAATATGAACGACCCGGATTATTACCAGGCTCTGCGGGAAAATCTGGATCTCGACCTGGAGCCTTAGATAGCGGATAAGGTTTGCGCCTAGGCCTGCTCAATCGAAGGCAATCGGCCGGCCTTGCGGTAGCGGCACAGATAACGGGGCAGGACTGCATCCAGAGTCGTGGCCATAACGCCAATTTCTGCCAGGCCCGGGTGTTGGCCGCTAACGACACTGTCCACCTTCAACATCTCTACCTGGTCCATGGTCAATATGGGCCAGGGCAATATTTTCAGGCAGAAGGCATTGATCTTGGCGAAGGCGAACGGCAAGGGGACCTGCCGGCGTTTGCGGCCGGTCTGGGCGCAGACGATGGCCATCAGTTCGGCCAGGCTCAAAACCTGGGGACCGCCAAGTTCATAAAGACCCTCCGTGGGCGCTCCATCCTGCGACAGGGCGGCAATAGCCTGGGCCACATCCCCCACATAGACCGGTTGCATTCGGCCGTGGCCCCCACCCAGCACGGGCATGACGGGTAAAATCGACGCAATCCGGGCGAATAGATTAAAAAACTTGTCCTCCGGCCCAAAGATGGTCGATGGCCGGACAATGGTCGCGGCAGGAAAGGCCTCCCGCACTGCGATCTCGCCCGCGGCCTTGCTGCGGGCATATTTGCTGTTGGCGTCCGAGTCCGCGCCCAGGGCTGATACATGGATCAAGCGCGCCGCCCCAGCCGCATGGGCGGCGCGGGCCACGGTGGCGGCACCCTCTACATGCACCGCTTGAAAGCTTTGCGCCCCGCGAGGAAACATGACACCGGTCAAATTGACGACCACATCGGCCCCCGCGACGGCGCGGGCGATCGAGGCTGCGTTGCGGATGTTGGCCTGGATTGACTGCACCTGGCCGACTTCGCCCATGGGCTTCAAATGGCCCACCGCTTCCGGGTCCCGCACCGCCGCGCACACCTGAAAGCCCTGTTGCGCCAACCGCTTGACCAGATAGCGCCCCAAAAACCCGGCACCACCAACGACTGTTACTTTGCCCATATCACTTCGACCTAACTATCCTCGTCCAAAATGCGCCGCACGGAGGCACCCCATCCGTATGTGCGCGGCATCATAGTGTTCTTCGCCCTATTTCACCATCCCGGTTCGCATCGCCGCGGACTTGAAAGTACCGGCAAAGCCCCATCTCTCCGGCGCAAAGGAATGGGGCTGCTGATGCCGCCCTGATGGGCGATCACGATGCTGGGGTCCTCTACCTTCCTCCAACTGCCGCTGACGTCGTCCAGGGGCTCCGACAGGACCAGCACATTGGACCATCACCTACATCTTTCAGCTCGGCTTCCGCCAGCGCCTCGCCGCCCTGGCCTAGGTGCACGCTGGGGGAGCGCTGATCCGAGGAATAGCGTAGGGCAATCAATTTCTGCCCGTCGCTTAGTACCAGGGATATGCGCAATGGTTCCGTCGTGCCGAGGCGATGTCGCTAGAATTCCGGCACGATGAGCATCTCCAGCTGCCGGCGGATCGCTGAATAGCCGCCAATCTGGCCATTGTGCATGAACAGCCATTCAGCATGGCAAAATGGATGATAGTTCTGGCGGGCGGTGGACCTGCCCGTCGAGGCGCCTATGTGAGCGAGGAACAGGCCCGAGCGAATTTGTTCGGCGATGGCGCGTGGCCCAATCCATGATCGCCACCAGGTACAAAAAGCCGTGTTGCACAGGGACGTACGTAATGTCGGTGCACCAGACCTGATTGGGCCGCTTTATCGCCATGCCCCGCAACAGATAGGGATAAACCCGGTGTCCGGGATGGGGATCGTAGGTTCGGGGCGCCTGATAGACCGCCTCCAGGCCCATCAGCCGCATCAACGTTAGATTGGCCTCGTTCTCTCCCTTGGCTGCACAATAGAACAATGACCGGCTGATCGGCAGGATCCGGCATTGCCGGGTGATGCTCAAATTCGGGTTGTCACGCACAATCATCGTCTTACCTTCCTTGGCGGGACGCGTGCTAACCCTCTAGCCAAAAAAATCACGTTCCATCGTGAGCTGACCGATCTGCGCGTACAAGTCATGGACCTCCGCCTAGTAACCAGAGCCGGCCTGGTGGGTGCCATTGGCTAGTACCGCACCCAAGCCATCCATCGCCTGACGCTTCCAAGTGCTCACCTAGTTCGGACGCATCTTATGTCTCGTCGTGATCTCTTGCTTCGTTAGGTCAACACGAAGCGCATCGAGCCCAACCTTGGCTTTGAAATCAGCCATGAACCGGCGTCGTTTCGTCCTCTCCATATTCCTCCTCAAGGGGTAGAATACACCTTATCGCACTGGCCTATTTCCTGGGGCCATCTCACATTAACGCTTCCCAGGAGTGTCCGGGCATATTTGGAATGGTTGCCCCTTTAGGGCACATCCTCCATGATAAACGCTAAAATCACATGAATAACCGGCCGTTGGCCGCAAACAATCGTTATGGAAACGTGCGGTCCGAGAGGCACTGCCGATGGGCTTCCGCGGTGATCCGTTCGCAAACCATACCCTTACTTGACAACGCCGGGCCTGGGCAGTATCGATGCCGCCCTGAGGCCCAGGTGGCGGAATTGGCAGACGCGCTAGCTTCAGGTGCTAGTGGGGGTAACCCCGTGGAAGTTCGAGTCTTCTCCTGGGCACCATCCTTGCATGCTCTCTAGTTTTTCCTGCCGGGGGCGCTGGGAATGGGGCGAAATGGGCCATCTGCCGGGTCCTTTGATATGTAATCCTCTGACATAAGAGCGGGGCGGCGCCGTGGCTAATCATCTTTACAAGGGCGATCTTCCAAATGGCCTGTCATTCGGATCCATGGTCGCCATCGATTCCGAAACCATGGGCCTTGATCCCCACCGCGACCGCCTGTGTCTGATCCAATTATCCGCCGGTAATGGTGATTGCCATTTGGTGCAATTTGCCCAAGGGGAGTATCAGGCACCCAATTTAACCGCCTTGTTGTGCGATCCGGCAGTGACCAAGCTGTTTCATTATGCTCGTTTCGATGTTGCAATGATCAAGCGTTATCTTAGGATAGACTGCACGCCGATCTATTGCACCAAAATTGCCTCGAAACTGGCGCGTACCTACACGGACCGTCATGGCCTAAAAGATCTGTGCCGCGAGCTTCTGAGTATCGATTTGTCAAAACAGCAACAAAGCTCCGATTGGGGGGCGGAAAATCTGTCGCCGCAGCAATTGGATTATGCCGCCAAAGATGTGCTGCATCTGCACCGCTTGCACCAGGTGTTGCAGGATATGTTGGCCCGCGAGGGGCGTGGCCACCTGGCACAGGCCTGTTTCGATTTTTTGCCGACCCGGGCGGACTTGGATCTGGGTGGATGGGCGGCGACGGATATCTTCGCCCACTAAGCCCACCTGGATGATGCGGTTTTAGCGGTTCCGCTGACCTCGAAGGCCTTGTTTGTTGGTTTGACCCTGCCCATCTTATTGCTCATACTAAATTAATTGAAAAAGTTGGCGCAATTTTCGCGTGGAAATTAGTGCTATTTTAACGATGTTTCTCTATCCAAGCGTTAAACCACAACTATTCCAAAGGTTTATTAGGTGACTGCCAAATCTCGGAGTGAAGCCCCCGTGTCGGACAGCAGCAGTGTTCGCGCGGCGGCGGTGCGGGTTTTGGGCCTGGAAGCCGATGGTTTGCGTAAACTGGCCGATGGCCTGGACGGCAATTTTGACGCCGCCGTGGGAATACTGGGACATATCAAGGGCAAGCTGGTCGTCAGTGGCATGGGCAAAAGCGGCCACATCGGCCGCAAGATTGCCGCCACGCTGGCGTCCACCGGGACACCGGCTCATTACGTCCATCCAGGCGAGGCCAGTCACGGTGATCTGGGCATGATCGGCCCGGATGACGGGGTTCTGGCCCTATCCAATTCCGGTGAAACGGCAGAGCTGAACGATCTGGTCGCCTATGCCAAGTTCCGCGGCATCCCGTTGCTGGCCATGGTGGGCAAAGCACCGTCCACCTTGGGCGACGCGGCCGACGTGACCCTGGTCCTGCCCGCCATGGCCGAAGCCTGCCCCATGGGCCTGGCGCCCACCACCTCGACCACCATGATGCTGGGTCTTGGTGATGCCCTGGCCGTCGCTTTGATGGACCGGCGCGGTTTCTCGGCGGATCAATTCCAGGTGCTGCACCCTGGCGGCCGCCTGGGCCGGGAATTCATCAAGGTCGAAGACCTGATGCACCTGGGCGCGGAACTGCCCCTATGCGCCGCCGACGCCGTGATGTCGTCAGTGCTTTTGACCATGACCGAGAAACGTTTCGGCTGTGTCGGGGTCTTGGATGCATCCGGCGCCCTGATTGGTATTGTCACTGATGGGGATTTAAGCCGTCACATGGATGATGGCTTGATGCGCAAGATGGTCAGCGAGATTATGACCCGTGGATCCAAGACCATCCGCCCCAAGGCTTTGGCGGCGGAGGCCCTGGGATTCATGAATGCCAACAATATCACCTGTTTGTTCGTGACCGAGGATGGCCTGCCCCAAGGTATCCTGCATGTGCATGACATACTGCGCGCTGGCATTGCCTAGGTGATGGCAACGATGGACGCCGAAACGGTCGTTGAAGGCCGAGCAAAGGCAGCGGAAAACAGCGGTGTAATGACCAGGGAGCGGCATTTTCAATTTGATATAGGGCGCACCCGGATGGGGTTTTCGCCCCGCTATAGCCGCTTTGTCGGAATGATGAAGCTGCTGTTGCCCCTGCTCGCCCTGGGTCTGGTAATCGCGGTAGTGATCTGGCCCAGCGAATTTCGCGAGGCGGCGGGCTTTCAATTGTCCTACGCCACCAGCGCGGAAGGTGGCGAGGCCGAGTTGGCCATGGTGCAGCCCCGCTATCTAGGCACCGATTCGCGCAATCGTCCCTTCATCGTTACCGCCAACCGCGCGACCCAGGATCCACAGGATCAGCGCCTGATCACCCTGGACCGCTTGCAGGCGGATATGTCTATGGCCGATGGCCGATGGTTCACAATCTTGGCGGATAGCGGCGTTTATCATCAGCAGCGCCAGCATTTACGTCTGCAGGGCGCTATCAACCTGTATTCTGATCAAGGATATGAATTCCACACGCAGATTGTGGAAATCGACCTCAAACGCGGCCGGGCAAGTTCGGATCAACCAGTGCGCGGCCAGGGTCCGTTTGGCACCTTGCGGGCCGACCGTCTGGAGATTGAAGATTATGGCCGGCGGCTATTTTTCAAAGGCAATGTGAAAATGCTAATTGTGTCGCTGGGCAAAGATTAAACCATGGCCGGGCGATATTATGCCCTGACCCTGATCTTGGCGGCGGTCTTTTGGGCCTTGGCCCCGACAGTGCCGTTGGGTGTGGCCCAGGGGCAAAACCAGCCGTCGGCACTGGATTCTGATCAACCCATCAACATCAACGCAGATAATTTAGAAGTTCTGCAAGACCAGAGTTTAGCTGTTTTCTCGGGTAATGTGGTTGCGGTCCAGGGGCGTATCGAATTGCGTGCGGAACAATTGCAAGTCTGGTACCGGCCTGCTTCGGACAGTGGTTCGAACAAGGCGGGGTCGGCCAACAGCACGATTATTCGTATCGATGCCATTGATAAGGTCCAGGTATCGTCAGCGACCGAAACGGCCAACGGGGATATGGGCGTCTATGACGTGGCCGAACAGCGCCTGACGTTAACCGGCGCGGTTGTGCTGACCCGTGGCCAGGATGTGTTGCGCGGCAATAAATTGGTGATGAACCTGGCAACCGGGCAAAGTCTAATTAGTGGCGGCCGGGTGCATGGGCGTTTTGTGCCGCCGAAACGAAAGAATGGTTCGACGAAATAGCCGTTTGATACATTGGCGGGTTGCAGAACATCAGT
>CAUZBE010000192.1:0-6254 GCA_963577885.1 Alphaproteobacteria bacterium | reverse complement strand
ATGATTTTGGCGTCTTGCGAGAAGACGTACTTCGTCACCCAGCTATGGGGATGATAAAGGTCCATCTCCGCGACTTCGGCGGGCGGGACAAAATCGGCTTGGTCATGTGCGGCATCAACCATCACATTTTCCTCTTCCTTGGATCACGTTATACGTCATTGCTTGGTGTTTCATCGGGCGAGTTGGACCTCGGCGGCAACCGACGCCGACTCGTTCAAGGCCAATTTTTCAGCCCGTTCTTTGTTCGTTTTTGCTCGCGCCATGGTTTCCGCGAAAGTCGGTTGTTCTTGCAGCCATCCCTCGAAAACAGTCTTCGTTTCCACCACCACATTGCCACGCATGGCATAGTGGCCAACGCCGCACAACTCGAAGCAGAGTATGTCAAAGGTCCCGGTCCGGATCGGGGTCACCCAATAGTACGTGATCATGCCGGGAACCATGTCCATCTTCGCCCGAAACTGCGGCACATAGAAATCGTGCAGAACATCGATTGAACGCAGTAGAAACTTGACCGGCGCTCCCATCGGCAGGTGCAGCTCGGGATCCTCGATCAGGATATCATCCTGGCCGTTAGGATCTTTCGGATTTAGGCCAAATGGGTTGTCAGCGCTGATAAGCCGGCTATCCGAGGTGCCCATTTTGCCGTCTTTTCCAGCGTACCGGTAGCTCCATTGCCATTGTTGGGCGACAACTTCGACTTCCGCCGCCCCCTCGGGCACGGTCACGAATTGGTTCCATACAAACAAGCCTGGAATGAGCATGGCGGCGACACCCGCCGCGGTAAGCCCGGTCAGCCACCATTCCAGTTTCTTGTTCTCCGGCTCATACTCCGACCGCCGGTCTTCCCGGTACCGATAACGGAGCACACAGTAGGCCATGAAAAGAATGACCGCGATGAACACCGCACCAGTGACCCAAAATGTGAGGATGATGGTATCGTCGATGTAACCCCAATTCGAAGCGATTGGCGTCCACCACCACGGACTCGCAAAATGAAAAACGACGGTTCCTAATGCCACCAAAATCAATAATACAGCAACGTACATAGTTTTTTACCCCAGATCGCAAGTATTACCGGTTAAAATACAAGAAAAATTTCACTATATTTACTTAGCACTCTAAACCGACCTTCATCTCTACTTGACCCCAGCGCATCGCCTGCGGCCTTGGCCCAGCCCTGTTGCGCGTGTAACGGAAGATTACAGCGATCACCTGCCGCAATGCAATCCAACGGCTTGACGCCATGGCCCAACACCCATAGCGCAATATGTCTGGGAGAATTCTCTCGCGGCAATTGTACCGGCGGCAACCCAACTGGCAGTACTCATACTGGTTTACCGGTCACTATACCGCCGCTTCCATCTTATGAAGAAACATAACTTAGCTCTTATAGCGCTTAGACAATAGGCCGTCGGTCCAAGCAAGAACCAACCGCCGGGCCCCTCCCACGAATCGAGGCATAATTAAATTAGTATCAGAGATGGGATTGCAGGGCAATTGCATATTCACGGGATTGTGTGGTTAGGTTTTAAGGCGGTATTTGGTACGGATTGATGCGCCATTGCATCGACACGGTGGGACACGGCGGGCAGATACCGCACCACCACGGCTGAAATGTGCCTTGTAAAATTTTGTTCCCCCTTGCATGTCTTGACGATACCATGACGAAAATCTTCGCCATGGGGGGCGGGCATTGTTTGGAGGTTGCCAGTTGCGATCAGAGGCGCAAATCGGGACGGTTCCGTTGCCAAGGGCGGGCGACTATCTGACTTTACTAAAGCCACGAGTGATGTCGCTTGTGGTTTTTACAGGCTTTGCCGGTTTGGTTCTGGCGCCTGGCCATCTGCATCCATTGCTGGCCACGCTGGCTCTGCTCTGTATAGCGGCCGCGGCAGGGGGCGCCGGGGCGATCAATATGTGGTACGATCGTGACATTGACGCGTTAATGGAGCGCACCTGGAACCGGCCGATTCCGGCCGGACGCATGGCACCCGAAAAGGCGCTCGCGTTCGGCCTCGCCATTAGTCTTGTTTCCATAATAACAATGGGTTTCGCGGTCAATTGGACCGCAGCTGCCCTGCTGGCGTTTGCCAATGGTTTCTATGTTTTCATCTACACAGTCTGGCTCAAGCGGCGCACACCGCAGAACATAGTGATAGGCGGTGCCGCCGGCGCCATGCCGCCGGTTATTGGCTGGGCGGCGGTAACCGGGTACATTGGTATGGAGCCGATCGCATTGTTTCTGCTGATATTTATGTGGACGCCGCCACATTTCTGGGCGCTCTCGCTGTATCGGGCGGATGACTATGCCAAGGCTGGTGTGCCCATGCTCCCCGTGGTCTCCGGCAAGGCCGAGACAAAGCGCCAAATTCTGATTTACACCATGCTGCTGGTGCCGATCAGCTTCGCGCCTCTGGGTCTGGGCACCGCCGGCGCCGCCTATGGCATAGCCGCCGCCGTGCTGGGTGGCGGCCTGCTGTTACTGGCAATCCGGGTTCTGCGGGAACAGGGCGACCGCGCCGCGCGCCGCATGTTCCAGTTTTCTATCTTCTATCTGTTTATTTTGTTTTTGGTGCTTATCGTCGAACGCTTATCCCTCATGGCGTTTACGCAACTGGCTTAGACATGGGGACAGGATGCACCGCAATAGCCCACCACCAAGAACGCCGCGGCGTATCGCGGATCGGGCTAGCTCGCCAATGATTTTCGGAATTTTGCCAGCGCCTCGGCTAGTCCGGTAGCCCGTGCGTTAGAAGGAATTCAAAATACCCAGTAATCCTACTACCAGCACGCTGGTGCCGATGATTGTCGCGACAAGCATGACATTCTTATTTTTAATGCCGTCAGCCATTTCCTAGGTCTCCCATTTCATGATCGGATAGCAGTTTGACCGGATTGCGTTTCTAATGTAACCGAGATTTCATAGGCCGAATACACACAACAACCCGTTGGTACAGTTGCGTCTAATCCCTTACCGAGTATTTGCCAATGCCTTTTTCGCGGATGCCGCGGGCAAGGCAACAGCTAGCATAAGGGCCCGCGGCCATACCGCGCACCCTCAAATTTGTTGATTTTGGCGTCAGACGCCCCGCTATTTAGCTAGGGCATTTTCTTTCTGAAAATGCTCTAGCAGCCGGCGGCTCTCTTCAACTGCGCGGCTGGCTTGAATTTAAGGACCTTGGACGCCTTGATTTTGATCGGCTCGCCGGTTTGCGGATTGCGGCCTTTGCGGGCGGACCGCTTGGTGACCGAGAAAGTACCGAAAGTACCGATGGTGTACCTTGCATCCTTCTTGGCGGCTTTCAGGCCTGCTTCGATCTCGCCCATGACAAGGCCGACCACGCGGCCGGCTTCGGCTTTCGAGAGTTTGCCTTTTTTGGCGACGCGCTCGATTAATGCTGCTTTGCTCATGTCAATATTCTCACTGATGCCGGAGGTTAATGATTCGCACCCTGTATCAGAGAGAATCCAGCTTGACAAGCAATGCCCCTCGGTTTCGCCCAGCCTGTCTGGACTTCACGGCAATTGCGGGGTTTTTCGCCAGCAACGGCGCGGCATTGCGCCATGCATCAATTCAGATATTGCCCAAAATTAGGCGATTCGTAGCCAATTCCGCCAATCAATACGGCCGCATCAGTATGACCGGGGCATCTTGAGGACATGCTGGCCGATGAAGTTCAGGATCATTTCGCGGCTGACCGGGGCAATACGGGCGATGAAGCTTTCCCGCAGATAGCGCTCCACGTGGAATTCCTTGGCATAGCCCATGCCGCCATGGGTCATCACAGCCTGTTCGCAGGCTGTGAAACAAGCCTCGGCCGCCAAATACTTGGCCGCGTTCGCCTCCGCCCCACAAGGCTGGCCGGCGTCGTACAGCGCGGCGGCTTTCCAGACCATAGTATCGGCGGCTTCCAGATGGGCCCAGGCCGCGGCCAAGGGATGCTGGATCGCCTGGTTCTGACCGATGGGCCGGTCGAACACCACCCGTTCGTTGGCATAGGCCACCGCCTTGCGCAGGGCCGCCCGGCCTAGACCGACGGCTTCGGCTGCCACCAGGATGCGTTCCGGGTTGATACCGTCGAGCAGATAATAAAAGCCCTTGCCCTCCTCGCCGATCCGATCGTTTAGGGGCACCGGTAGGTTATCGTAAAAGGTGGCGTTGGAATCCACCGCCTTGCGGCCCATTTTTTCTATCACCCGGGCTTCGCAATAATCGCGGTCAAAATCGGTGTAGAACATGGTTATGCCGTCGGTGGGCTTGGCGCCTTCATCCCGGGGCGTGGTCCGCGCCAGCAGCAGGATCTTGTTGGCGCTCTGGGCGGTTGAGGTCCACATCTTGCGGCCGTTGACGATGTATTTATCACCCGTCAGCACCGCCTTGGTCTCGATCCGGGTGGTATCCAGGCCCGCGTCCGGCTCGGTCACGCCAAAACAGGAGCGGTCCTTGCCCGCGATTAGGGGTGGGAGCAAACGCTGCTTCTGCTCGTCTGTGCCGTGCACGACGATAGGGTTGGGGCCGAAGATATTGATATGCACGGCGGAGGCGCCGGAAAAGCCGGCGCCTGATTGGGCGATGGTCTGCATCATCAACGAGGCCTCAATCACGCCCAGGCCGGAGCCGCCAAATTCCTCCGGCATGGCGATGCCCAGCCAGCCGCCATCCGCCAGGTCCTTGACAAAATCCTCGGGGAAGACGCCGTCCGTATCCCGGGCCAGCCAATAGGCGTCGTCATATTTCTCGCACAGCTTGGCGATGGTATCGCGCACCGCAATCTGATCGTCGGTAAAGGAAAGATCCATTATTCATCCGGACAGTGCCGGCTCCCATGTCCATTAGACTTCAAACCTTTATAGCGGATCAAGGACGACTGTTCATAGGGCGCATAGACGCCGGCCCGCCGGACCGGGAGAATGGGCCTGGATTAGTCGCCCGGGCGACAGGGATGGAAATGAACATGAAACATATTTTATACGCGTTGATTGCCTTAGTCGCGACGCCCCAGGCGAGTCTGGCGGGGGAACGTCCCCGCGACCAGCAGCCCATGTGCGACAATGCGAAGATGCCGCCCGAGGCGCAGCGGACCAACGAAACCTTCGCCGCTAATATGAAAATGCCGGAGCGGGAATTAATGTCGAACCGGGCGGTCGATATCGGATGGCAGGCCTTGAGTAAGAACTACTTCCCCGAGGCCATGCGGCGGTTCAATCAAGGCAGGTTGTTGGATCCAGACAACGGCCGGGTTTTTTTGGGGCTTTGCAGCGGTCCTGCAACTCAGAGACAAGAATTTAGACGGCGCAGTCAAAATGTTTGACAAGGCCCGGAAACTGCTGCCAGCCGATCCGGCACTTCTGGTTGACTATGGCCGGATTTTGGAAGGCAGTGGCCGGCAGCGCGACGCCATCGGAAAGTTCGAGGCGGCGCTGGCCTTGAACGAAAAAGTTCCACCCACCTACCTTGGCCTGGGCAAGCAGATAGGCCTGCAATTCGGTGACCGGGAAATTGAGGAACTTGAGAGGCTTGAGAGGCAACAAGGCGGGTAAGGGTAATTGATGCCGTAAGATAAGGTCTTGTCATGACGCGATCATGGATTGTGCTATTTCTGGCCTTATGGATGTTTCCTAGCCCGGCGATGGCTTGGAAAATTGCCGAGGTCCAACGTAACTGCCGCTACGTCCCGCCACCGCTGCCCACCGTGGCGGAGACTACCTTGGAGTTTTTACAAATACTAACATTGGAGCAGCGGGAAGATCTATCTCATCAGGCTGTTAGCCATGGGTTCCAGGCACTGCGCTGCCAGGATATCGCCGGCGCCATGGGTCGGTTCGCCCAAGGCTTGATTATTGACCACAGGAACAGCCGGGCCTATCAGTGCATTGCAGCGCCACTATACCTTGGGACAACGCGGCGCCCGGCACAGGGGAAATTTCGACGCTGTTGTTCAACACTGACCAAGGGATGAGGCCAAGAGATTTGGTATTGGTGGCGGCCTATCGCCGGAATTTGAATAGAGCTAAACCGCTGCGCAATAATGTTGGGAAACTCGAAACTGCACTGGCCGCGGATCAGTGCAATTCGTCGGCGCATTCCCTCTTAACTCATTTGCATGCCCGTCTTGGGGATGCCGAGAAGGCCTAACAGTAAGTCGACCAGGCACGCCGTGAAAGCATCTACTTGCCCCAAGAACTGGGCAAGCAACTCAACTCTCTGGCCAAACGGCACGCCCATTAGGAAGTTTTCAGCGCATCTCGCAATC
>CAUZBE010000191.1:0-6282 GCA_963577885.1 Alphaproteobacteria bacterium | reverse complement strand
CGAGCCACGGGAGGAATTGTCGCGAGCGTCAAATATGCAGCTGAGCCAAACCTACGGTTATCCGTTTTGAAGCTTTTCATGGACCATTTAAAACTGCTGGCCACGCCGATCTATAGCGCCCCGGGCTGTGATGGCCCGAACTACCGCAGCCTGATCGTGATCGCGGCCGATCACCCGGCCCGGATACTCGACGATCTGCGCGGCGGCATCTGCGCCATCAACGATTAGAACCTGCAATCGGGGATGAACGCGCTACGCCACACCATCGCGCCCCTGGCCCGGAAAGGGCATTTTTTTTGCGAAATCAAGGTGGCCGGCAATTACCAGCTTTCCATCGCCATGATCACCCGTGTTGAGGCGGGTATTGCCGCTATCGACTGCGTTACCCATGGCCTGATGGCCCGCCACGATCCCGCCTCGGTTGCCGGCACAAGGGTATTGGCGCAGATCCACGCCGCCCTGGCGTTGCCCTATGTTACCGGCCGCCAGACGGCGCTAGAGGACCAAGTCCGGCTGCGGACCGCTCTGGGCCGGGCCGCGACCGACCGCGACCTGGCCCCGGCGCGGGACGCCCTGATGATCCAGGGCTTCGCCGTTCTGTCTCTACCGGACCACCACGTCATGCTGGAGATGGAGGCGGGGCCGTGGCGGCCGGCTGTGCGCAATTGAATTAAGTCTAGAGCGCGTCGGCAATTGCCTGGGCCAAGGTGGTGGTATCGGCCTGGCCGCCCAGATCAGGCGTGCGTACGGATCCGTCAGCTAGCACCGTAGCAATAGCCGCCTCGATGGCACGGGCGGCCTCGGCCTCGCCCAGGTGATCCAGCATCATCGCGCCGGTCCAGATCTGGGCCACCGGATTGGCGATGCCCTTGCCCGCGATATCGGGGGCGGAGCCGTGCACCGGCTCGAACATCGAGGGGTGGGCGCTCTCGGGATTTAGATTGGCAGCCGGGGCCAGGCCCATGCCACCGACTACGGCGGCGCCCAGGTCGGACAGGATATCACCAAACAAGTTGGAGCCAACGACTACGTCAAACCAGTCGGGATGCTGGACGAAATGGGCCGTAAGAATATCAATATGGAATTTGTCTGTTTCGATTTTGGGATATTCGGCCGCGATCGCCTCGAAACGCTCGTCCCAGAAAGGCATGGTGTGGATGATGCCGTTGGATTTGGTGGCGGAGGTAACGTGGCCAGTTTTTCCGCGTTCGGCGGCCCGCTTGGTCGCCAGTTCGAAGGCGTGGCAAATTATACGGTCGACGCCAAAGCGGCTAAAGACGCTTTCCTGGATCACCACTTCCCGCTCTGTGCCAGCATAAATGCGGCCGCCCATTTCCGAATATTCGCCCTCAGCGTTTTCGCGTACGATGACCATGTCGATGTCGCCGGCGCCACGCCCGGCGAGCGGGCTCTTGACCCCCTCGAATAGCTTCAACGGCCGCACATTGGCATACTGGTCGAAGGCCCGGCGGATCGGGATCAACAGGCCCCACAAGGAAATATGATCCTCCACGCCGGGATAGCCAACCGCACCCAGAAAGATGCCATCGAAGGCGCGCAATTGGTCGGCGCCATCCTCGGGCATCATCTGCCCCAGCTTGGTGTAGCGCTCGCAACTCCAATCGAATTCCATCCAATCAAAGGTGAAACCGAAACGGCCGCCAACTTTTTCCAATACCGCCGCCGCCGCCGGCACCACTTCATGGCCGATCCCATCGCCCGGTATCAGGGCAATCCGATAGTTTGATTTACTCACTGTCTACTCCATGGTTTACGGGCCGGCCGTCGTTAGCCGCGAGGAATGTTAAAGATTGGGTAGCCCCTTCGCTATCCCAGCGACGATATGTTGAGATGGCCCGCGAAGCAACTCATCCCAGCTTGCGCTGATAGGGACCCATAGGGCTAGTCCGTGCCTTTTTTTAGCGGTTTTCCAATAAATTACCGAGAGTTTTGATGCAAACTACATGAGATCGGATTATTCCTTTCCTCCGGCAATACGACACACACCCCTTCTTAGCAGATGCGCTGACTTTCGGCGTCCGGAATGAAAACATAAATAGAGGCTCAGAGTATGATTGTTCAGTATGCCTTTGATCGCAACGGCCGTAGAATTATCACGCATTCCTGCGATGCAGACATTTCAGAGCTTGTTGCGGTGACGGGGCGTGAGAAAATTGGATTGATAATTGTGACCGACCAGGTTGGACGGCTGACGGGTATCGTTTCAGAACATGATTTAGTCCGAGCCCTGGCACAAAATGACGCCGCGATGGCGAATATCATGGCGCAACAGCTGATGACGAACGAGGTGGTCGCGTGCCATTCCGAGGTCGGCATCGAGATCGCACTCGGCCTCATGAGCACCAATCAAATCCGCCATCTTCCCATCGTCGACGATGATTGGTTGCTGGGCATCATTAGCATCCGGGATATTCTCGATGTACAGTGAGATATGCTCATTGCCGATATCGAACGGCGCCGGCAGGAAGCGGATAATTTACGGCAGGCCCACGAACGCTTGGAAGAGAAAATTTTAGAGCGGGCAGATGACCTGCGTCAGGGCGTTGCCGTTGCCGAACACGCCAACGAATCGAAGTCAACTTTCCTAACTAATGCCAGCCACGAACTGCGCACCCCTCTCAACGCCGTCATTAGCTTATCGTAAATTATCGTCTCGCAAACGCTGGGACCCATCGAAAACCCAAAATACCTCGAGTATGAGACGGATATTTTGACGGTCGGCCATCTTTTGCTTTCGTTGATCAACGACCTCCTCAACCTCTCGAGGATTGGCGCGGCAAGGAAGAACTCCTAGAAGCAGAGGTCATTATGCCCCTTGCCATCCGCTCCATGATAGACTTGGTACGTGAACGTGCCGCGCAGGAAAATTTTGAGCTGGACTATGAGCCCGCTCCCAACGGCGACGTACTTTAGGCGAGTCAACGAAAGGTCAATCAGGTCCTAGCCAATTTTCTGAGTAATGCTGTGAAGTTTACGCAGGCAGGCGGCAAAGTAACGATCCGCGCGTGGAGTGATCCTAAATCCAGCCACCTAATTCAAGTCGCCGATACCGGGATTAGAATTGCGCACGAGGATATTCCAAAGGCGCTCAAACCGTTCACGCGGATCTATAATGAACTAAGCCAAAAATAAGATGGCACTAGTCTGGGATTACCCTTGACCAAATCATTGGTGGAATTGCACGGCAGTTATTTCGCTTTGCAAAGCGACGAGCATGTGGGGACGACGGTGACCGTACGTTTCCCGGCCAACCGCGTTCGAACCAGTTCAGTCAATACCGCCATAACGGTGTAGTCGTCCTCGCAAAACAGCTTGGAACACCGCTATAGCGCCTTGACTATATCCTCGATCATTTTCTTGGCGTCGGCGAACAACATCATGGTGTTATCGGCATAGAACAAATCGTTGTCGATGCCTGCATAGCCGGGCGACAGGCTGCGTTTGACGAACAGGCAGGTCCGGGCCCGGTCCACGTCCAGGATCGGCATGCCGGCGATGGGGCTGCTGGGCTCGTGCGCGGCAGGGTTGGTGACATCGTTGGCGCCGATCACGAAGGCGACGTCGGTATTGGGAAAACTTGAATTAATCTCCTCCAACTCGAACACTTCGTCGTAGGAGACGTTGGCCTCGGCCAGCAGCACATTCATATGGCCGGGCATGCGGCCCGCCACGGGATGAATGGCATAGGTCACCTTAACCCCATGCTGCTTCAGCATATCACCCATTTCCCGCACCGCGTGCTGAGCCTGGGCCACGGCCATGCCGTATCCAGGCACGATGATGACGGACGAGGCATTCTTCATGATAAAGGCGGCATCCTCCGCGCCACCGGCCTTCACCGGCCTGTCACTGTAGGTCGTCGAGGCGATCGCATCGCCACCAAAGCCCCCCAGCAATACCGAGATGAAGGAGCGGTTCATCGCCTTGCACATGATATAGGACAAAATGGCGCCCGATGAGCCAACCAAGGCGCCGGTGATGATCAGGGCCGTATTTTCAAGGGTGAAGCCGATACCAGCGGCGGCCCAGCCGGAATAGCTGTTCAGCATGGAGACGATGACCGGCATATCAGCGCCGCCAATGGGGATGATCAACAAAAAACCCAGGACGAAGGCCAGCGCTGTCATGGCCCAAAACCATTCAGGATCCGGCGAAATGGCGAACAGCACGGCCAGAATCACAATAACAGCGCCGAAGAGGGCGTTCAGGGCATGCTGGCCGGGAAAGGTAACCGGGTTGCCGGTGACTAGGCCCTGCAACTTGCCAAAGGCTATGATAGAGCCCGAAAATGTAATGGCCCCGATCACCACGCCGATGCCCATTTCCACGCGGCTGGCCAGTTGCAGGTCTCCGGAGCCGTCCGCGATGCCATAGGCGGCCGGATTATAATAGGCGCCGGCGGCGACCAGAACCGCTGCCAAACCCACCAGGCTGTGAAACGCTGCCACCAGTTGCGGCATATCGGTCATGGCGATACGCCGGGCGATAAAGGCGCCGATGGCCCCACCTATAACCAGGGCGGTAAGGATCCAGCCATAGGAGACCACGTCGGGATTGATCGCCGTAGTGATGATTGCGATGGCCATGCCGATCATGCCGTAGATGTTGCCGCCGCGGGCTGTTTCCGGCGAAGACAGGCCGCGCAGGGCCATAACAAACAAAACCGAAGCGATCAAATAGGCCAGGGCCGTCAAGTTTGCCGACATTATCGCAGGCCCCTATTGCTTTTTCTTGTACATGGCCAGCATGCGTTGGGAAACGAGGAAGCCGCCGAATATATTGACCGCGGCCAAGCCAATCGCGACGATGCCCAAAATCTTGGAAAAAGACATCTCTACTGGCCCGGCGGCAATCAATGCGCCAACGATAATGACCGAAGAAATGGCATTGGTCACACTCATCAAAGGCGTGTGCAAGGCGGCAGTGACCGACCAGACCACATAGTAGCCCACAAAAATCGCAAGCACGAAAATAGCCAAGCGATAGATGAAGGGATCGATGCTATTGGCCACATCCATTATTCATCACTCCTTCTCACGCAGTAGCGGATGGATGACGGCGCCATCCTGGGTCAGGCATACGCCGGACACCGTCTCGTCCTCAAAATCGAAGGATAAGGTGCCATTTTCCCCGGCAATGTGCGGGGACATAAAATTGAATAGGTTACGGGCGTACAGGTTGGAGGCATCGATCGGCAGCCGGGCCGGGAAGTTGCTATGGCCGATGATCTTGACGCCATTCACCTCGACCACCCGGCCCATTTCCGACAGGGCGCAATTGCCGCCGTTCTCTACCGCCAAATCAACGATCACCGAGCCGGGCTTCATGGACGCCACCATGGCCTCGCCCACCAGTACGGGCGCGGTCCGGCCCGGGATCAGGGCGGTGCAGATAATAATATCCTGCCTGGCGATGGTCTCGGCGATCAGGGCGGCTTGCTTTTTCTGGTACGCGGCGCTCATTTCCTTGGCATAGCCCTCATCTGTCTCGGCTTGGGCGGTTTCGTCGTCCTCCACCATGACAAAGTTGGCGCCCAGGCTTTGCACCTGTTCTCTGGCCACCGGGCGCACGTCCGTGGCGGAGACCACGGCGCCCAGGCGCCGGGCCGTGGCAATGGCCTGCAATCCCGCTACGCCAGCCCCCATGACGAAAACCTTGGCCGGCGCAATGGTACCCGCCGCCGTCATCATCATGGGCAGGGCTCGGTCAAATTCCTCCGTCGCGTCCAATACCGCCTTATAGCCGGCCAGATTGGCCTGGCTGGACAGCACGTCCATGCCTTGCGCCCGGCTGATCCGGGGCATAAATTCCATGGCATAGGCGTCGATGCCGGCGGCCGCGTAGGCGTCACAATCGGCCCGCCGGATGAGCGGGTTAAGCATGGCAATTAGGGCCTGGCCGGCACGCATAGGGGCTAGTTCATCTGATCCTTCTTCGTCGGGCATGATCGGCCGCCGCACCTTCAGGATAACGTCGGCGCCGGCAAGGGTGGCGGCGGCATCAGCAGCAATAGCCGCACCGGCTTCCTGAAAATCATTATCGCTAATATGAGCACAGATACCGGCGCCGGCTTCAACTACCACCTCGACGCCAAGATTGACGAATTTCCTCACGGTTTCGGGCGTCGCTGCCACCCGCCGTTCATCGGCCCGCCGCTCTTTCATTACGGCAATCTTCATTCACACTTCCCAACTGGTCAGGCCGCGCCGCCGTGCCGGCGTCGGATAGGCAAACCAATCAAGGCATACGTTACGGCCTGTT
>CAUZBE010000190.1:0-6296 GCA_963577885.1 Alphaproteobacteria bacterium | reverse complement strand
TGTTACGATCGACTTTACCACGCTGGCTGGTCTGGCAGCCAAGCGGGAAAGGCGAGGCTTGGTAGCATGAACATTCACAAAGGCCAAGGCCCCGAATGCAGCGGCGTCAAATGATCAAGGAGCAACCTTAGATCATCGCCATGCCACCGTTTATATGCAGTGTCTGGCCGGTGATATAAGCGGCCTCCTCGCTGGCCAGGTACAACGCGCCCGCGGCGATGTCCGCCACCGTGCCTAGACGTCCCGCCGGGATGCCGGCCAGCAGATTTTCCCGCTGCGCCCCATCCAGGGCATTGGTCATGGGGGTCTGGATGAAGCCCGGCGCTAAACAATTTACAGTGATGTTGCGCGAGGCGACTTCCTGGGCCAGCGATTTGCTGAAGCCAATTAGGCCGGCCTTCGAGGCGCCGTAATTTGTCTGCCCGCCGTTGCCCGTTACCCCGACAATCGAAGTGATATTGACGATTCGGCCCCAGCGCCGTTTCATCATGCCGCGCAGGGCGGCCTTCGACAGGCGGAATGCCGCGGTCAAATTTACCGCCAGAACCTGTTCCCAATCTTCATCCTTCATGCGCAGGGCCAGATTGTCCCGGGTCAAACCAGCATTGTTGACGACAATATCCACCGCGCCCAAGGCCTCGTCGGCCTGGCGGATCAGTGCGCCCACGGCGTTGCCGTCACTCAGGTCGAAGGGCAATACCGCACACCGTTCTCCCAGCTCCGCCGCCAACGCCTCCAGCGCATCGACCCGGGTGCCCGACAGTCCGACAGCGGCGCCCGCGCCATGCAGATGATGCGCGATCGCGCCACCTATGCCGCCCGAAGCGCCGGTCACCAGGGCGGATTTTCCAGAAAGATCAAACATGGCTCGTGGCTCCCAAAAACGGCTTGGTGAATAAATTAATTACAGCGATTTAAGGAAACCTTCGATATCTTCCGGCCCGCCGACCGCATGGCCCGATATTTCCCTATCGATGCGTTTCAACATTGTGGTCAGGACCTTGCCGGCGCCAACCTCGACCAGATTGTCCACATCCTGTTGGCGTAAATACAGCACCGATTCCCGCCAACGCACCATGCTGGTAACCTGCGCCACCAACAATCGGCGGATTTCCGCCGGGTCGGTCACAGCCGAGGCGGTGACGTTTGCGATCAGGGGCACCGCCGGCGCGACCAGCTGTGAATTTTGTAGGGCTTCGTCCATGATGTCCGCCGCGGGCTGCATCAAGGCGCAATGAAATGGCGCGCTGACCGGCAACAACATGGGCCGCCTGGCGCCGCGTTCCTTGGCCAGTTCGACGGCGCGTTCGACGGCTTCCACATTACCGCTGACAACAACCTGGCCCAGCGCATTGTCATTGGCGGCATCGCAAACCTGACCTTCCGCCGCATCCTGGGCGACGGCCTGGGCCGCCGCGAAATCCAGGCCCAACAGCGCGGCCATGGCGCCTTGTCCCACCGGCACCGCCCGTTGCATGGCCTGGCCCCGTTGTTTCAGCAGGCGTGCGGTTACATCCAGATCTAGGGCATCAGCCGCGCAGAGGGCGGAATATTCACCCAGGGAATGGCCGGCGACAAATTGGCAATGTTTACCGAATTCCAAGCCGCCATCGCGCCGCAGCACCCGCACGACGGCCAAGCTCATGGCCATCAAGGCGGGCTGGGCGTTTTCGGTCAGGGTCAGCTCTTCGATCGGTCCTTCAAACATCAGCCGCGAGAGGTTCTGATTCAACGCCTCGTCGACCTCTTCAAACACCGCGCGGGCGGTTGGCAGGGTCTCGGCCAAGACCTTCCCCATGCCCACGGTCTGGCTGCCCTGACCCGGAAATATAATGGCGCGCGCCATGGCCGCCTCCCTTACTGTAACAATCCATTCAGTCATCCTTCATAGCCGGTGGCTTGGGGCTGTCAAGCCGGCTTGCACCCTCGCCGCATATGTGCATATATGCCGCGCCTTGCCTGGGTTGCCGGACCGCTATGGCGTTACCGCTGCCTTGATGAAAGCGGCAACGCTGACTGCGGGCGGGCGGCGGCAGAATTGGACAGGGCTTATAGGCAAGTTTTATTAGCAATTCAGTAAATCCACGCGGCCCGCAAGAACAATCCGGGGCTGTATTGACAACACAGTCCCTGGGCATCCCACGGGCCGTACCGAAGGAGCAACGGACAGGCAATGCCGTTTTACGAGAACGTGTTCATCGCACGCCAGGATGTTTCGTCCCAACAGATCGAATCCATGACCGAGGATTTCACCAAGCTGGTGACGGACAATGGCGGCACGGTCGCAAAAACCGAATATTGGGGCGTGCGCGGCCTTACTTATCGCATTAAGAAAAACCGCAAGGGTCATTACGTGCTGATGAACCTGGACGCGCCCTCTGATGCAGTTAAAGAGTTGGAGCGCAGCATGCTCCTGCACGAAGACATTATCCGCCACATGACTGTACGCGTCGAGGCGTTGGAGGAAGGCCCCTCGGCGATGATGCAATCCCGTGGCGGGCGTGGTAGCCGCGGCGGTGGCGACCGTCCTGATCGTGACGACCAGGGCGTTGCCAGCCAGCCCCGCCAGGAACCCTCGAGCCGCAATAACGCGGATGGCACCGTCGAAGAAAAACAGGATGCGAGCCCAGAAAGCGTTGAGGAATAAGTCATGTCCCAGGATGTCAAAATTTCGCAACTACCCTTGCGTCGGCCCTTTTACCGCCGGCGAAAGACGTGCCCGTTCTCGGGCGCCAATTCGCCGAAAATCGATTACAAGGACGTCAGGCTGTTACAGCGCTATCTGTCTGAACGGGGCAAGATCGTTCCTAGCCGCATTACGGCGGTATCGGCGAAAAAGCAGCGTGAACTAGCGCGTGCCATTAAACGGGCGCGGAATTTGGCGTTGTTGCCTTTCGTCCTGCAATAGAGTTCCTGGCCCGACGGGCAGTTAGATTGCTCGCCAGGCGTCTGCCGGTCGGCCATTGCCAATGTCGCCAAACATTTTGATTGCTATTGTGGCCGGCCTGACAAGCGGGCTAATGCAGGCCGCCCTTACGCTGCCGGCCGCTGGCGGCTTGCTGTTGGCCTATATCGCGCCCCTGCCCTTGTTCCTGGTCGGCCTGGGCCTGGGCGTCAAGGGCGCCGTCATCGCCGTTCTTGTAGCCGGCGTTTTGAGCACGCCGTTCGCCGGACTGACATTCGCCGCGACCCAGATGATGGTTTATGGCCTTCCCGTTGTTGTTTTGAGCTGGCAGGCCTTGTTGTCACGTAACGATGGCCACGGCCAGGTGCTCTGGTATCCGCCCGGTCATTTGATTTTGTGGCTGTCGGGCATGGCGATGGTCGGATTGGCTTTGGCCCTGGCCGGCCTGGCCCTGTTTGGCGATGGCCCAATGGCCTACCTGAGATCCGTCGCGGAACCGTTCGCGGCACAGTTCACGGTTCCGGAACAGCGGGAAATGCTGCTGGCCATGTCCGACTATCTACCGGCATTTTTCGCGGTCTCCTGGACTCTGGGTTTGATCTTTAACGGTGTCCTGGCTCAGGGTCTATTGGTCCGCTTCGGCCATAACCTGCGGACGACGCCGAAACTGACCGATATCCGGCTGCCCGTGGCTTTGATCGGCGTGTTGGTGGCGGCTCTATTGTTGTCCAGCTTTGGTGGTCTGACCGGGATGCTCTGCAAAACCCTTGCAGCGATCGCCATTGTGCCGTATTTCCTCCTCGGTTTAGGCGTCGTCCATGGCTTTTTTAGGGCCTGGAAGGCGCGCGCGATGATATTAATTTTGTTTTACGGACTTTTGTTATTATGGCCCCTGCCGGTGGTCGTTGCCGGCCTGGGCTTTTTGAAAGCTGTGTTGGCCTTGCGTGCCGGCAAGAATTTAAACAGTACCGGCGACGCCGGCGAAAGCGGCGGTAGCGCCGATGAGGAGAAATAATGGACGTCGTGCTATTGGAACGAATTGAAACGCTTGGCCAGATGGGCGAAGTGGTCAGTGTCAAGAATGGCTTCGCCCGTAACTATTTGTTGCCCCAGGGCAAGGCACAGCGGGCCACGGCGGAAAATCTAGCCCAGTTCGAGACGCGCCGCATCGAATTGGAGGCGCGCAATCTGGAACGCCGCGCAGAGGCCGAGGGGGTGGCCAAATCCATGCCAGACACGAGCTTTGTGGTGATCCGCCAAGCCGGCGAGTCGGGGCACCTTTATGGCTCTGTCGCGGCCCGTGACGTGGTTGAAGGACTGGATGCTATCGGCTTCAAGATTGAGCGCTCTCAAGTGCGTTTGCGCCGGCCTATCAAGACCCTTGGCCTGCATGCGGTTCAGGTCAATCTGCATCCGGAAGTCCACATTGATGTCATCGCCAATGTTGCCCGCTCGGTGGCCGAGGCGGAACATCAGGCCGCCGGCGAGGATCCCAACGCTGATTTGGACGACGATTTTGATGCCGGTAATTTGGAGACGGCCGCGAAAGATGACGCCGGGGGCCCCAAAGAGGTTTTCGAAGACGCTCCGGTCGATGGGGACGCGCCGGAGTCCGAAGACATCTAATAACTACGGTTACCTTTTAAAACAGGGGTGGCGCGGAGGTCCGTGCCGCCCCTATTTTGTGCGGTTTTACCCAGGGAACAATTGCTTGTCATAACCGGATTCACCTTTGCCTCCTGCCTGAGTTTGAGATAATGTTCAGGTGATCACTTGTGAGGGTCGTGAGTACCGTTTGAAAGGACACAGTCAAAACATTATTTTGCTCCGGGGGTTTGTTATGTTTTTAAACGGGTTTTTAAGTCGACTGATGCATACAGGCTGTCTGACCTTGATAGATGCCCGGGGCCACAGCCAACGCTTTCAAGGCCGCTGGGATGGGCCTGAAGTGACAGTCCGTCTGCATTCCCGCGCCTTACACTGGCAATTGTTCACCAACCCCATGATGTACACCGGTGAGGCCTATATGAACGGCACTTTGACGGTAGAAGACGGCGAGCTTTATGACTTCCTAAATTTGGTGGCGATAAATGTCGGCTGGCGGCAGCCGGATCATTGGCTACAAAATCTGGTCACCACTCCCTTGCGCGCGGCTATCCGCCGCATGCGGCAATATAATCCGGTCCATCGGGCCCGGCGCAATGTCGCCCATCACTATGACCTGACCGGCGACTTATATAAACTGTTCCTGGATTCCGACCGGCAATATTCCTGCGCCTATTTCCAGTCACCGGAGGACGATCTGGAAATAGCACAATTGCGCAAGAACCGGCATCTAGCGGCCAAGTTGTTGTTACAGCCGGGCCATCGGGTGCTCGACATCGGTTCCGGCTGGGGCGGCACGGGGCTATATTTGGCGCAGAACGAGGATATCCAGGTCCACGGTGTGACCTTGTCCGCGGAACAGCACAAATTATCCGAACAACGGGCCGTCGAGGCCGGTTTGGATGATTTTGTCTCATTCGCGCTGCAAGACTACCGGACGGTCGAGGGTACCTTCGACCGCATTGTATCGGTCGGCATGTTCGAGCATGTTGGGTTTGGCCACTACGGAGAATTCTTCACCAAGGTGCGGGAGCTGTTGGCCGATGACGGTGTGGCCGTATTGCATACAATCGGCCGGGCCGATGGCCCTGGCGCGACCAATCCCTGGATCAACAAATACATCTTCCCAGGCGGCTACAGCCCCTCGTTGTCGGAAATTTCCGCCGCCGTGGAAAAAGCCGACATGTACATCACGGACGTGGAAGTCTTCCGCCTGCAGTATGCCGAAACGTTACGCTGTTGGCGCCAGCGTTTCTATGCCAACCGGGACAAGGTCGCGGCCCTGTTCGATGAACGCTTCTGCCGCATGTGGGAATTTTATTTGTGCGGCAGCGAGGTCGCCTTCCGCCATGGCGGCCATGTGGTCTTTCAGGTGCAGCTGACGAAGAGCGTGGACGCGGTGCCCCAAACCCGCGATTACATCTTTGATGAGGAAAGACGGCGGGTGCGCCAGAGCACAAAATCCGATTCGCGCGCGGCTTAAACCAAGAATTGGAATATTTGCACCCGGCCGGACATTTCATGCGGCCAGTTGCCAGGGCCACGGGGTTCGAGATTGTTACATGATTTCATAGCATAAGCGCAGTTATCCACGTATTTCAGGGGATACTTGCTCACGTTGTCCACAGCTTTTCCGAGGCCGGCAAGATCTGGGGGAGGAAGCCCTCTCCTGCCGTGATAGATTGCCGCTAGATGAATGCAGACAGCCCAAATAACCCGGTTCTGGCCATTATTGGCGACCCCCATGGGGGAGATCTTGAAGCCACTGCCAAGTACCGCACGCCAC
>CAUZBE010000189.1:0-6305 GCA_963577885.1 Alphaproteobacteria bacterium | reverse complement strand
CTGCTCTGTATGGCGCAAGGAGATTAGGATTTGCTGGTCGTCCAGCTCCATTGTGTGGGGCATGTTGTGGATGGTGCCCGAAGCGGTCTTGTAGGCATAGGGCAGATCGTCGTTGGCCCAGTCGCAAAGGTATTCTATACTTTCCGCCGCCAACAAATCCGGTGTGTTCATGGATTCCGAACGGATGGGCGAGAGCCAGCCACGGACCTTCTGCCCCGACAAAGCTCGCAGGCTCTCCAACACGCCCTTGATCAGGGCGGCTTCCTCGTCTTGGTCCATCGCGCCATGATGGGGATGGCCCATATCCAGGCCGTTGGCGATCAATTCCCAATCCCGCGAGTTTACCTGCTCCACCAGATAGGGGTGGCGTTCGGCCAGGGCGGAATTAATGGCGACGGAAGATTTGATACCCAGCTTGTCCAGCACCTTGAAGATGCGGAACACGCCAATGCGGTTGCCGTAGTCGCGCTGGGTATAATCCCAATAATCCGGATAGGGCCGCGCCATCCCCGCCGGAACGGGGATCGCCGGTTTCATATCCAACGGGAACCATTGCAACTGGGTCACCACCCACAGGGCCACGCGGGCGCCGTTGGGCCAGGTGACGGCGGGGCGTTCGTGCAGTTGCGACCAGGTGTAGCGGTCATGATCCATGCCATGGCCGCGTTTGGGATATTTCAGATAGTCATCGGACAGGGTCATCTTCAGCCCTCCCTTTTGGCGGTCAGGGCGTCGACCACGCTGTCGTAGTGGTATTCATAATAATGCGCCGCGATCTCCCGCCCCGTGGTCACCCAGACCTTGTCGTGGCCGGTAATGTACTCCAGAACCTCGGCAAAATTTCCGATGCGGTGGGGCTGGCCTATCAGGAAGGGATGCAGGGGGATACACATGACCTGGCCGTTCTCGGCGCCCTCTTCATAGAGCTGATCAAAATTCGCCTTCAGGATATCGGTATAGTGGCGGCTGCTCTTGCCCAACATGTAAAGCACCACGGTGTCGTTCATTTCCAGGGAATAAGGCACGGAAATCAAGCGGCCACTTTTAGTGTTCACGGGCTGTGGCTGATCATCGTGAAACAGATCGCAGGTATATTTTACGCCGTACTCCGCCAGCAGTTCGATGGTGTTGGTGGTGTTGGATAGGGCCGGTGACAGCCAGCCGTCCACGTTCTGCCCGGTGGCATCCTTTATGGTGGCGATGACGTCTTCCATCATGGCCCGTTCCTGGGCCTCTGACATGGTGTAAGTATAACGGGTGTTGTAGACGCCGTGGGAGAAGAACTCCCAATCCAGGTCGTTACAAACCTTGATAATTTCCGGGTGGTGCTGACACAGGGCGACGTTTAGCGAGACGCTGCCGCGCACGCCATATTTAGCCATGGTCTCCATCATGCGCCAGAAGCCAGCTCGGTTGCCATAGTCCCGATGTGAATAGCCCGCCACGTCCGGGTGCGGCTTGGGCCAGGCCTTGCGGCCCGGGTTAATCGGTGGATCCAACTCGTAAAATTCGATGTTCGGCGCAACCCAAAAAGCGACCCTGGCGCCGTTGGGCCAGGTTATCTTCGGACGATCCGCCATGGGCGAATAATCATACAGTGCCGGCTCCCGCATCATCATGTTCTCCCCCCTAATCGTTCAGAATTTTATAGTATTCCAGATATTCGATGACATCGGCCACCGGCACCACGTCGGCATACTTTATGGCCATATCGTACAGGTTTGCGAAATGGGGGCTTTCGTGTTTATCAGCCACGCATTCCTCGGCCACGATGGTTCGGAAGCTGCGCGAGAGGCTGTCCACCACCGTGGCCCGGACGCAGCCGGATGTGGAGCCACCGGTGACAATTACCGTATCGATGCCATGAAAATTTAACACCGACGATAAGTTAGACTCGTGAAAGGCCGAGGCCATGCGCTTATTGATGATGACGTCGTTTTTATGATCCACATGCAGGCGGTCGTCGAATTCCGAACGGCGGGAGCCGACCTTAATGTTCTGCAGTGAATCCGGTGTATCCGTGCGGGTACCCCAAATGCCGCAATCCTCGCCCGAGTCCATGTAGGCCACATAGGTCCAGACCACCGGCAGGTTCTTGGATCGCGCCAGGTCCGAGATTACGTTGATATAGTCCATCTGCTTGGGGTCTGTCTCATACGCGGTGACGAATTCACCCACGTTGGTATAGGCCTTTTGCAGATCGATATTGATCACCGCCGCCTTGCGACCAAAGCCAAACCGCGGCCGGGTCGGGTTGGCCTTGATCTCTTCGTATAACTGCCGGGCGCTCTTGTCAGAGGTTTCCATAGCGTGCGTCTCCCATATTGCGAAGTTTTATTAGATTAGGGCTGAAACCCTGCGGCGCCATTATATTTGGCAGCTTCTTCCTCGGGCAGGAATTCGGCTTCAAATTCACGGATTTCCCCGAACCCAAAAATACTATGTAAATCCGCCAATGGGTGCCCCTTGTTGGCGGCTTTCAAACGCTCGTCCTGGCCATTATATTCTTCCCCGAAGGCGCTGTAATAGTCCCACATGGCCTGGGCCGCGGCCCGCATGGCGCCACCAGGATTGATCACCAAATCAACGCCGATTTCCTGCAATTCAACGGCGGAAAGGTTGGGCGAGACCCCGGTGCGGTTATACAGAATGCTGCCTGGCACGGCTTCACAGACTTGCTGATTTTCCTCCCTCGACAGCAGGCCTTCCGGGAAGGCCATGTCGGCCCCGGCCGTGCGATAGGCCTGACGGCGGTTGATGGCGTTGCCATAGCCCGTATCGGCATCGTAGATTACCGGTACCTTGACCGAAGAGGCTACTTTCGAGGCCACATCCGTTACCTCCGTCAACATGGTCAGGCCCACGTCGGGCCGGCCAATGTGACTACCGAAATGCCATATCCGGAAACATACACGGCGGAAAACCCCGTCCGTTCGATCATCCGCGCGCCCTTGGCGTTGAAGCAACCTGGCGCCACGACAATCTCATCGCCCGCCAGAAATGTGCGCAAGGCCTTCGCCGCGCCCCGAGAATTAGACATAACAGGCACCTACCCCTCCCAGTATTTTCATCATGCAATTATGGTTCGGGCAGACTAGCAGAAGCAACCCGCGCCGGAAATGCAACGGGCCGCCCCAAAGGGCGGCCCCAGACCTTTATCGTTACGTTGACGCGTCAGACACTGTAGTACATGTCGAACTCTATCGGATGGGGCGTGCGCTCCATTTTGTAGACCTCTTCCCACTTCAGCTCGATATAGGCGTCGATCTGATCATCCGTGAAGACGCCGCCTTTTTTCAGGAAATCGCGGTCGGCGTCAAGATTCTCTAGCGCCTCGCGCAACGAACCGCAGACGGTCGGCACATCGGCCAGCTCTTCCGGTGGCAGATCATAGAGATCCTTGTCCATTGGGTCGCCTGGGTGGATCTTGTTCTCGATCCCGTCCAGGCCAGCCATCAACATCGACGAGAAGGCAAGATAGGGGTTGGCGCCCGGGTCGGGGAAGCGGATTTCCACGCGCTTGCCGTTGGGACTAGGCGAGAAGGGAATGCGGCAGGAGGCGGAACGGTTGCGGGCCGAATAGGCCAGCAATACCGGTGCCTCAAAACCGGGGATTAGCCGCTTGTAAGAATTGGTCAACGGGTTGGTGAAGGCATTGAGCGCCTTGGCGTGCTTCATGATGCCGCCAATGTAATACAGGCAGGTCTCGGACAAATCCGCATAACCCGAACCGGCGAACAGTGGCTTTCCATCTTTCCAGATCGACTGATGCACATGCATACCGGAGCCGTTGTCGTTCATCACCGGCTTCGGCATGAAGGTTGCCGTCTTGCCATAGGAATGGGCGACGTTATGCACCACGTACTTGTATATCTGGAGCTGGTCGGCGCAGCTTGTCAATGACGCGAACTTCATGCCCAGTTCATGCTGGCTGGGCGCGACCTCGTGATGGTGCTTTTCCGTATCGATGCCCATTTCGCGCATCACCGTCAGCATCTCGCTGCGCAGATCGGCCGCCGAGTCCACCGGGGGCACGGGGAAGTACCCGCCCTTGGCGGCTGGGCGATGGCCGATGTTGCCACCTTCGAGATCGTTGCCCGAATTGTACGGCCCCTCACCTTCGTCAATGGCATAAAAGGTTTCGTTCTGCGAGACCTTGAAGCGCACGTCATCGAAGACGAAGAACTCGGCTTCCGGTCCAAAATAGGCGGTATCGCCCGCACCGGAGCTATTCAGATAGGCCTCGGCCCGCCGCGCCGTCGAACGGGGATCACGGCCATAGGCTTCATGGGTCGAAGGCTCCACCACATCGCAGAACAGCACCAGGGTCGGCTGTGCTAGAAATGGATCCATCATGGCGGTGCTTGGATCGGGCATCAGCGCCATGTCGGAATCGTTGATCGCTTTCCAACCGGCGATGGACGAACCGTCGAACATCACACCATCGGTAAACAAATTCGCATCGACGAAATGCGAATCCATGGCCAGATGCTGCCATTTGCCCCGTGGATCGGTGAAACGGAAGTCGACGAATGGGATTTCTTCATCCTGAATTCTCTTCAGAACGCTTTCGGCAGTGGACATGGCTTTCAGTTCCTTCCTGTGTCCTCGATTACTTTGCTGAGTTTTCGGCTAGTTGTTCTTTAAGTGCGCTAGATAGGCGTGGCCTAGATGGCGTCTTTGCCAGTCTCGCCGGTTCGAATGCGGATGGCCTCTTCCACGGTAGTGATGAAAATCTTGCCGTCACCAATACGGCCCGTATGGGCCGCCGTCTGGATCGCCTCCACGGCGCGTTCTACCAGATCGTCCTCCAGCACCACCTCCAACTTCACCTTGGGCAGAAAATCCACCACATATTCGGCACCGCGGTAAAGCTCCGTATGCCCCTTTTGCCGGCCGAACCCCTTAGCTTCGATCACCGTGATGCCCTGCAGGCCAATCTCGTGCAGCGCCTCCTTCACTTCATCCAGCTTGAAGGGTTTGATGATCGCTTCAATTTTTTTCATTGCGCAAAATCTCTTCTGATCGCCATTGCATAGCCGGTTGGAAAACCGGGCCGCCTCGCCACTCTACAAATATTAGCACGCATAAATCGTGCCATCTTATAGAATTTTTAAGTAATTCATCTATAAGGATAAAATTATTGTCCCATCGACCCGCGAAATAGTTTGCCTAATTTTTCATCAAAGCGCCCGTTAATTATGCAGGCCAATAATCATTGCGCCGCCAGAAAGTCCCGGATGCGGGTCATGGCAGCGCGAATATTCTCGGTGGAATTGGCATAGGAAAAGCGCAAATAACCCTCCCCATTAGCCCCGAACGAGGTCCCCGAAATAACCGCGACACCAGCTTCATTCAATAGTTTTTCCTGCAGCACTTGGGAACTCATGCCCGTGCCCTCAATATTGGGAAAGGCGTAAAAGGCCCCACCGGGCACAACACTGCGAAAACCGGGTATGGCGTTCAATTCATCCACAATCACCGTGCGCCGCGCATCAAAGGCCTTGACCATCTCGTCCGCAGCATCCTGGGGCCCGCGCAGGGCCTCGACCCCGGCCCACTGGGTCGCCGCGTTGACGCAGGAATGATCGTTGACACACAGGCGCGTGGCTTGTTCGGCACAGGCCTCGGGCCAGATGGCGTAGCCCAGGCGCCAGCCGGTCATGGCATAGGTCTTCGACCAGCCGTCCAACAGAATCAGGCGGTCCTTTATGGAAGGATAGCTCAACAGGCTGATATGCGGTTGGTTATCATAGACCATGCGGCTGTAAATCTCGTCGGACAGCACCGCCACCTCCGGGTGGCGTTCCAGGCCGGCGACAAGCTTGTCCAGCTCGACCCTCTGCACCACGCCCCCGGTGGGATTGGCGGGCGAATTAATGATGATCAGGCGGGTGCGTTCGTTAATTTTCTCCAGCACCTCGTCGGCCGAGAAGGAAAAGCCCGTATCCTCATGCAAGGCGATGGGCACAGGGGTGGCGCCGGAAAATCGGATCGCCGATTCATAAATGGGAAAGCCGGGATTGGGATACATGATCTCCGCCCCCGCCTCGCCGAACATCAGGCAGGCATAAAACATGGTCGGTTTGCCGCCGGGCTGGATCACCACGTAATTGGGATCGATGGGCACGCCACGGTATTTCTGGATATCGTCGGCCACCGCCTGGCGCAGTTCCGGGATGCCGTTGGCGGGGGTATAGCCGTGATGGCCATCAGCCAGGGCCTTGCGCCCGGCCTCGACGATATTCGCCGGCGTCTGGAAATCGGGCTGACCGATGCCAAGGTTGATGATATCGCGGCCCTGA
>CAUZBE010000188.1:0-6318 GCA_963577885.1 Alphaproteobacteria bacterium | reverse complement strand
GGCCAAACAACACCCCAACGCGGACCGTTTGCTCATCTGCATCGTGGATACGGGAGAGGAACAGGTTCAGGTGGTCTGCGGCGCGCCCAACGCGCGCACCGGCATGAAAGGCGTTTTCGCTCCGTCGGGCACCGCCATCCCCGGCACAGGCCTGTTGTTGAAGCCATCAAAAATCCGCGGCGAGGATTCCAACGGCATGCTCTGTTCCGAGCGTGAAATGGGCCTGAGCGAAGAACATGACGGCATAATCGAGCTGGCGGACGACGCCCCCATTGGCGCCCCCTTTGCCCGGATCGCCGGCCTGGACGACCCGGTCATCGAGATCAACGTCACGCCGAACCGCCAGGATTGCCTGGGCGTGCGCGGTATCGCCCGGGATCTGTCTGCCGCTGGTCTGGGCACTTTGAAATCCCTGGATACAGATGCCATTACAGGCAGTTACGACAGTCCTATTACAGTCGCATTAAACTTCGAACCGAACTACCAGGACGCCTGCTCCTGTTTTCTGGGCCGACATTTTCGCGGTCTGAAAAACGGCCCCAGCCCGGAGTGGCTGCGCCGCCGTCTCTTGGCGATCGGCCTGCGCCCGATCTCGGCCCTGGTCGATATGACCAACTACATCACCTACGATCTGGGCCGGCCGCTGCATGTCTTTGATGCCGACAAGGTGGCAGGACCGATCCAGGCCCGCATGGCCAAAAAGGGCGAGACCTTTCTTGCCCTGGACGGCAAGGACTACCAACTTGATGGCGAGGTTACCGTCATCGCCGACCAGAACGGAGCGGAGTCCATCGGCGGCGTCATGGGCGGGGAGACCTCGGGCTGTACCGAGGCGACGACCGAGATGTTCCTGGAAGCCGCCCTGTTCGACCCACACCGTACGGCGGCCACGGGCCGACGCCTGGGCATTGAAAGTGACGCGCGCTATCGCTTTGAACGCGGCGTGGATCCGGCCATGGTCCGGCCCGGCATAGAATTCGCTACCCGGTTGGTGTTAGAGATGTGTGGTGGAGAAGCCTCCCACACGGTCATGGCCAGCACGCCGGACGGCCCGGCCAAGGTGGTTGGCTATCGCCCGGCCCGGGTCACGGAATTGATCGGCATCGATGTCAGTGAAGCGGAGCAGCGGACGATTTTATCCGCTCTCGGCTTCGGAATTTCTGAAGCCGATGGCGCATGGCAGGTCACCGCCCCATCCTGGCGAAGCGATATCGATGGCGAGGCAGATATAGTCGAGGAAGTGGCACGTATTGCCGGTTTCGACCGCATCCAATCCACCCCACTGCCCCGTCTGTCGGTCACAGCCAAACCGGCACTGACCACCGCACAGCGCCGCCTGCCCCAGGCAAAGCGGGCCCTGGCGGTGCGGGGCATGATGGAATGCGTTACCTGGTCCTTCATGCCGCGCCGCTTCGCCGCGCTGTTCGGCGGCGGCGGGGACGAGATGCTGCTAGCCAATCCGATATCCTCGGAACTGGATGCCATGCGGCCCTCCATTCTGGCGAACCTGATCCTGGCGGCGGGCCGCAATGTAGACCGTGGCTTCGAGGACGTGGCCTTGTTCGAGGTGGGGCCCCAGTACGCCGACCCGACGCCACGGGGCCAGGCCTTTGCCGCCACCGGCCTGCGCCGGGGCCGCAATGCCAGGCGCCATTGGAGCCAGGTACCCCGACCCCTGGATGCCTATGACGCCAAGGCCGATGCCCTGGCGGTTCTGGACGCCATCAGCGCCCCCACCGCCAGCCTCCAGATCGCTGCCGAGGCGCCAGATTGGTATCATCCGGGCCGCTCCGGCGTACTGCGCCTGGGCCCGAAGAACCTGCTGGCCGCGTTTGGTGAGATCCATCCCCGCATTCTGAGCCGCCTGGACGTTACCGGCCCCATGATGGGCTTTGAAGTCTTCATCGAAAACGCCCCCCTGCCCAAAGCCAAGGCGTCGCGCAACCGCGATCAACTTTCAGTCAGCGACCTGCCCTCGGTACAGCGCGACTTCGCCTTCGTGGTCGACCAGGCAACAACGGCGGATACCATCCTGCGAGCCGCCAAGGGCGCTGATAAGGCGTTCATCAGGGAAGTGAATGTCTTCGACATCTATATCGGACAAGGCATCGCGAACGGCAAAAAATCCATCGCCATCACCGCCCGCCTGGAACCAAAAGATACAACCCTGACCGACCCTGAGATCGAAGCCATCGCCGCCAAAATCGTCGCCGCCGTCAGCCAGGCTACCGGTGCCGTGCTACGGGGTTGATTTCCTGAAATCCCTGCTAAAATTCAAACAATGGAGGGATTATCATGCCCCTGAACATCGAGGATGAATAAACCCACGAGACGGCCAAGGAATTGGATCTGCCCTTGTTATTCAAGGGAAGGGGTTTTGCCCAAACGGATATTGTGGCCGCGACCAAAATAAGGGTTTGAAGCCCTTATCGCCCCTTGAAGACAGGTCGGCGTTTTTCCATGAAGGCGCGGGGGCCTTCCTTGGCATCCTCGGTATGGGAGAGGGTCTCCGACTCAGACCTTTCCAATGCCAGGGCCTCGGTCTTGCTCAAATCCGCCGCCTGGCGCATGACCTTGCGGGCTGCTTTTACCGCCAGGGGCGCGTTGGCGGCAATGGTCGCGGCCAGTTCTAGGGCTATCTCTTCGACCCGATCGGCGCCTGCCACATAGTTGACCAGGCCGGCGGCCAAGGCGCCCTCGGCATCGATGGGGTTACCGGTAAGCAACATCTCCGCCGCCAAGGCGGGGGAGACCAGACGCGACAGACGCGCGGTGCCACCCATGGCAGGGATCAGCCCCAGGCGCACTTCTGACAGGCCCAGGCGGGCCCCGCTGGCTACCACGCGCAGATCGCCGGCCAGCAACATCTCCATTCCCGCCGCGATGGCATGACCATTGGCGGCGACGATCAAGGGCCGCCCCAAATCAAAATCGCGTAGGGTAGCGCGGGCAACCAAACCAGGCGCCGCCAGCACGGCACGGTCCCAATCATCCTCGGCCTGCCGCGCCCCGGTTAGTAGGGGAATGTAGCTAGTCAGATCAAAGCCGGCGCAGAAGGTCGAGGTGCCGGCCCCGGATAACACTACCACCCGCGTATCATCGTCGGCGCCCAGCCCGGCCCAGCATTCGGCCAGGGCGACGATCAACTCCGGGTTCAGGGCGTTTCGCGCCTCGGGCCGGTTCAACCGGACCAGAGTGATGCCATTGTTTGTCTCTACGTCTAAAACCGTCATTGCCGCCTCCCCATCCCGTCATCGACATACTAACGTAACTTGACTACGGTTTCGGGCAATTGAAATGGGAACCTGACAGATGGACGTTATTGCAGATGGCCTGGTGGCGGTGGTCAAACAAGATTGTCCGACCTGCGTGCTGATAGAACCCATCCTGGCCCAATTGGTGGCGGGCGGCATTACCGTTTACAGCCAGGATAATCCTGAATTCCCGGCCCGGATGCCGGGCGTTCGGGATGATCGCGAATTGGAAGCCTCGTTCCATCTGGAGATCGAGACCGTACCGACCCTGCTTCGTATGACAGGCGGCACGGAGGTCGGGCGCCTGGTCGGCTGGGAGCAGGGCGAATGGCGGGATTTCACCGGCATTGCCGATCTTGGTGAAGGTCTGCCTGCGTACCGCCCGGGCTGTGGCTCGAAAAGCGTCGAACCGGGCATCGCCGAGGACCTGGCCGTGCGCTTCGGCAATCTACCGATCGTGGCCCGCCGGATCGAAGTCGCGCCTCTGGAAGACGAGATCGAGGCCTGTTTCGAGCGGGACTGGAGCGACGGTCTGCCCGTGGTTCCCCCGACCCCCACACGGGTCTATCGCATGTTGCTGGGCACCTCCCGGTCGCCCGACGAAGTGATCGGCGTCATCCCCCCTGACCTGGCACCCTGCACGGTGGAGAAGGTTGCCATCAACGCGGTCATGGCGGGCTGCAAGCCGGAATATTTACCGGTCGTTCTGGCCGCCGTCGAGGCCGCCCTGATCGATGAATTCTGCATGCATGGATTGTTGTGCACCACCATGTTCGCCGGCCCCATGGTCGTCGTCAACGGTCCCATCGCGGCCAAAATCGGCATGAACGCCCGTGAAAATGCCCTGGGCCAGGGCAACAGGGCCAACGCGACCATCGGGCGCGCCCTGCAATTGGTGATCCGCAACGTGGGCGGCGGCAAACCGGGCGGCATTGACCGCGCCTGCCTGGGCAACCCGGGCAAGTATACGTTTTGCTTTGCCGAGGACGAGGCCGGTTCGAATTGGGAATCCCTGGGGGTGGAGCGGGGCTTCGCTCCCGATGCCTCGACCGTCACGCTGTTCGCCGGCGACGGCGTGCAGGCGGTGGCCGATCAGAAATCCCGGACACCCGACTCCTTGGCCCGCACATTCGCGGCCTGTCTACGGGTTGTGGATCACCCAAAAATGGTTATGGCCGGCGATGCCTTCCTAATCGTTTCGCCGGAACACGAACGGGTCTTTCACTCGGCGGGTTGGAGCAAAGCCAGGCTGAAAGAGGCGTTGGATGAATTGTTACTGATACCTGGCGCGGAACTGGTGGTGGGCGCGGGCGGCATCGCCGAAGGCATCCCGGCCCAGTTGGCGGACCAAACCTTGCCGAAATTCCGCCCCGGCGGCCTGAATATCGTTCGGGCGGGCGGCGGCGCTGGAATGTTCTCAGCCGTCATTGGTGGCTGGGCCGCCACCGGTGAAATCGGCTCAATCCCTGTAACCAAGGAGATAACTTTATGAGTGACAGAATAATCATGCTCGACCCTACGTCCGAGCAGACGCCGGCGCGGCGGCAGCTTCTGCCGCGGCCAGAAAGCCTGACGGGTCTGACCGTCGGGCTGTTGGACATTTCCAAGCCGAGGGGCGATGTCTTTCTCGATCAGCTCGACAAGCTGTTGAGCGGCAAGGGCATCAATGTAAAACGCTACGCCAAACCAACCTTTACCCGCGTGGCGCCGGTGGATCTGAAACAACGGATCGCCAGCGAAGTTGACGTGGTCGTGGAAGGCCTGGCCGATTGAGGCTCGTGCACATCGTGCTGTATGCATGATATCACGGATCTTGAAGGACGCGGCATTCCCGGCGTCGGCGTCGCCTCCACGGAATTCACCGAGGCGGCGGCGGCCCAGGCGGAATCTCTCGGTTTCGATGCGGCCATGGTCTTTGTCCCCCACCCGATCCAGGACCGCACGGATGACGAAATGCACGCGCTGGCAGAAGCGGCCTATGACAAGATCGTCGCCCGGGTGTCGCAAGCCTAGTTACCGGTGCCCAGGCTTCCCAAATCAACTCCATTTGGGCACAATATTGGCTCCTGGCGCCACACAAGGAAGGGTCCTCATGGACTTTGCCATCCAACCCATCGGCGACGCCTTCGCCGGCGAAGTCAGCGGCATCGATTGCCGTAAGCCGCTGTCGCCCGAGACAGTCGAGGCGATAGAGGCAGGCATGGACCAGTACGCCGCATTGGTCTATCGCGGTCAGAAACTTACCGATGAGGAACAACTCGCCTTCACTCTGCATTTCGGCGAAATTGAGAAGAAAGGTCGGGGCAGCGGGACGGGCCACATCCATTTCCGCAACGAAGAGCAGGCTCGCGCCCTGGCTCGCGGGATCGGTGATTTCTCCAATATCGACGGCGCCGGCAGACCGCTACCGCCGGACTCCCGCGCCTACCAGTTCAAGCTGGCTGACCGGTTGTGGCATTCCGATAGCTCTTTCCGCCCCATTCCAGCCAAGTATTCGCTGCTGTCGGGGCGTGCCGTGCCGTCCTGGGGCGGCAACACGGAATTCGCTGACATGCGTGCGGCCTATGACTCGCTCGACGAGCGCACCAAACACGAGGTGGAGGATCTAGTCTGCCGCCATTCTAATATCTATTCGCGAGAGGCAGTCGGGTTCAGTGAAATGACTGAGGAGGAACGAGAAGCCTTCAAGCCGGTTCGCCAGCGCTTGGTCAGGCGCCACCCGATCACCGGACGAAAATCGCTGTTCCTCTCATCACATGCCGGCATCATCGAAGGTTGGACCATTCCGGGGTCGCGCATGTTTCTGCGCGATCTCATCGAATTTGCCACACAACCGCGCTTCGTCTATTCGCACCACTGGCAGCTCAACGACCTCGTAGTCTGGGACAATCGCGCCACCATGCATCGTGGCCGGCGCTTTGACCCAGCGGAGGCACGTGACGTGCGGCAAACCCGTCTGGCCGGTGACGTTGTCACGATCGAGCAACTCGCCTGATCCGCCGACCTGTAGGCAAGTCGTAATATCACTGCCAGGCGACCGGGTGTGATATAGACTCCTACTATG
>CAUZBE010000187.1:0-6327 GCA_963577885.1 Alphaproteobacteria bacterium | reverse complement strand
AAAATTTATGGCAAAGCAATAATGGCGGAACAATGGTTCCGCGAAAGCCTGCACCAGGAACTGCAATCGGGTATCCGCATGGATCGATTGATCTATCACGGCCATACTGAATTCCAATCAGCCCTGATTTTCGACAATGATCTATTAGGCCGGGTTCTGGTCCTGGATGGCGTGGTTCAGACCACGGCACGGGACGAATTCATCTATCACGAAATGCTGGCCCATGTACCCTTGTATGCGTTAGAAAATCCACGCGAAGTGTTGATCATCGGCGGCGGCGACGGTGGCTGCCTGGAAGAGGTGTTGAAGCACCCCGTGGACCGGGTCACCATGATCGAATTGGACCGTGGTGTGGTCGATCTGGCACGCGAGCATCTGGGCATGATCTGTGGCGCGGCCTTTGACGATCCACGTACGGAGTTGCGGATCGAGGATGGCGCCAAGTTTCTGGCCGAGACGAAGCGGTGTTTCGATGTAATCATCATCGATTCCACAGATCCCATGGGCCCGGGGGAAGTACTGTTCAGCCAGAATTTCTATGGCGATTGTCGCCGCTGCCTGGAGCCTACGGGCATCCTGGTAACCCAAAACGGCGTGCCATTTTTTCAGGGAGGGGAATTTGCCTCTTCCGCCACGGCGTTCAAGTCACTGTTTCACTATCCGCGCTTCTATTTCACCGCCGTGCCCATGTATTTGGGCGGCTGCATGGCTTTCGGTTGCGCCTCGCAAGGCACCGACGCCGGCGCCGTGCCCCTGGCGGAATTGGCGGCACGGCAGCAAGTTAGGGCTTTGGATTTGCTCTACTACAGCGCCGCGATCCATCAGGGCGCCTTCGCCATGCCGCCCTATATGCAGGCCCTGACAGCCTAAAGAAATATTCCAATCAGCTCAAAAGACCGGCCGGGTTTCCGCGACGCTGCTGCGTTGCGCCAGACGGGACCACCACGCCTGCAACTTTTAATACCGCCCCAGTAGAGCCGCGCCTTCGTCGGTCATGGTGATATTGTCAATCATGGCCGCCAGGTGAAAATCCGCCAGGGTTATCTGGGCACCGGCAAGGTAAACCTGACCGCTGACTAAATTCTCTAGCGCCGCCAGGACTGGTGCCGACGCCCCAAGACCCGCCGATATCTGATTTTCGTCCGCCGGGCTCCCCAACCTTGGCCGAACGACCCGATGCGAGAAGACCTGCTGCACCAGGGGCCAATATATATAAGAGTCAACGACGGAAATGATCTGCGCCATGCGGTCGGGGGCCTGCGGATCCTTTGGCTATAGGGGCGGTCCGGGAAATGCTTCGTCCAGATAACAGGTTATGGCGCCAGTTTCATAGAGCGCGAAGCCATCGTGTTACAAAACAGGAACGCGGTGAAACGGATACAGTTCGCTATAACTATCCAGCGCCTGATCATCGAAGCGATTAATTTCCCGCCACTCAATCGCAACGCCTTTTTTCCGACAGATCATGCTGAAAATTCTGCAATAGACACTGAATTCTTATCCATAAAGCGTGGCCTTCATCGTTCATCTCCCGTTGCGAGGCAGACCGCCAATTGGCCGGCCAGGGCGGCGTTGGCAATAGCCAGCGCGGCATTAACCCGTAGGGTTTGGCCGCCTGACGCCTGGCGCATATGGGCCAGAATAAAAGGCGTCAGGGCGCCGCCTGATATGCCTGCCCTGGCGGCGGCCGTAACGGCTTCCTGGACCAAAGCCTCAACCTTAGCTCTCGTCATGGCGACTTCCGTCGGCGGTGGGTTGCAGACCAGGGCGCCACCAGCACCAGGCAGGGACCAATGAGCCCGCAAGGCGTCCGCCAGCAATGCCAGATCGTCAAACCGGTAGCTGACGGACAGATCGCTTTCAGCGGCATAGAAGGCGGGAAATTGGTCACAGCGATAGCCCAGGACCGGCACGCTTAGAGCCTCCAGGGTTTCCAGGGTGCTTGGCAGATCCAATAGGGATTTTGCACCGCTGCTGACAACGGCTACCGGTGCCTGGGACATGGCCAGCAAGTCGGCCGATACATCGACCCGTCCAGAGGTACCGGAACTCGGCATCGTCCCCGCCGTCATACGATGCACACCGCCTATGCCGCCAGTGCCGAATACCGCAATACCGGCCGCGGCGGCGATCCGTACCGTGGCGGAAACCGTGGTGGCGCCGGGCAGACCCAAGGCCAGGGCCGGTCCCAGGTCGCGGGCGCCACATTTGCGGCCATGGGCGGCGTCGGCCAGGCGGACCATGTCATCCGGCCCCAGGCCGACGCGCAGGCGGCCATCTAGCACCGCCGTCATCGCCGGTGTCGCGCCTTGTTGCCGCACCACGTCGTGCATGGCCTGGCCGACGCGCAGATTATCAGGTGCCGGCAAACCCTGGGCCACTATACTGCTTTCCAACGCCACCACGGGTCGGTTTTCGGCCAAGGCGGCGGTGACTTCCGCCGTCAGAAAAAGATTTTCATTCATCGTCTTCATCCCACGTTTGGGTAGAACTATACCAGCCGGCTGGTATGATTTGCGCTGGCCGCGGCCATGATCTAGTTGTGATGCCGTGACGCCCATCGAGACAGATAAATCATTTTCTACCCCAGAAACCGGCATGGCGCGTGCCATGTTGATGGTTTTCATGCCATTCGCCTGTGGCTATTTTTTCTCCTACTTCTTCCGTACCGTCAATGCGGTTGTCGCACCCTACCTGCGCCAGGATATTGGTCTGGGCCCCGCCGATCTGGGTTTGATGTCGGCGGCCTATTTTTTGACCTTCGCCGCCTTTCAGATCCCATTGGGTCTGCTGTTGGACCGCTATGGCCCCCGTCGTGTGCAAGGCACGTTGTATTGCGTGGCCGCCCTGGGCGCCCTGATATTTGCCAAAGGCGAAAGTCTCACGATGCTGGTTCTGGCCCGAGCCATGATTGGCTTTGGCGTCTCGGGCGGGCTGATGGCCGCGTTGAAGGCGATCGTCATGTGGTTTCCCCTGAACCGCATCGCCTATATCAACGGATGGTACATGGCATTTGGCGGCCTGGGTGTCCTGGCTGCGACCGGTCCCGTGGACTTCGCCATGCGGATCATGGACTGGCGGCAGATGTTTATGTTACTGGCCGCGGTCACCCTGGTCATCGCCGCCCTGATTTTGCTGGTGGTGCCCGAGCGGCCCGACAGTGCCACTAGGGGCAGTCTTGTCTCGCAGATCAGGGAAATCGGCCAGATTTACCGGGACCCCTATTTTTGGCGCATCGTCCCCCTGATGTTCACCTGTTCCGGTTCCTATCTGGCCATTCAGGGGCTTTGGGCCGGGCCCTGGCTGCTGGAGGTCGATGGTTTCAGCCAAGCCGATATCGCGTTGCATCTGACGATCATGGCTGTGGGCATGATCGTCAGCGTCATGGGCAGCGGCCTATTTGCCGCCGGTCTGCAACGGCTGGGGTTCGATATGGCGGAGGTGTGCGGCTTTGCCGCCGTCTTCTCCATCCTTGGCATGTTGCTGCTGATCTCGGATATTCTGCCCTCGAGCTATTTGCTATGGGGCTATATCGGCCTTGTGGTTGCCCTGACGATCCTGGTCTTTGCCGCCTTAGCCCATCATTTTCCCGTAAGCCAGGCGGCCCGCGCGAATACGGCGGCCAATGTCCTGGTCTTCAGCATGGCCTTTGCCTATCAGTGGGGCATCGGCTGGATGATCGAGCAATGGCCCGTGGCCGCCGACGGTAGCTATCCCAAAATCGCCTACCTGTGGGCTTTTTTGGCGGTGACGGCGACCCAGGTCATGGCCTTCATATGGTTCATCTGGCCAACCACGACGCAGCGCAAGGATCACGGCTGAAGCCTGTCCGAAGATTGCCGACGTGTCCGGTGGTCTCGAAAATGCTCCAAAAATTGGTTATCTTTCCACGCAATGCAGGATCGGAACAAACATCTGCCGCGCTGGCTGCGTGGCCTCTCGGCCCGCTTGTTGGTTCTGACCATGGTTTTCGTCATGCTCAGCGAAGTGCTGATATATGTGCCGTTCATCGCGCGCTTTCGCCTGATGTTTCTTGAAATCCGCGTTGCCGACGCGCATTTGGTATCCCTGGCCCTGAGGACCACACCGGACAATGTCATCAGCCGGCCGTTGGAGTTGTTGGCCAACGCCACGGCGCAATTGGTTTCGGACCGTCTGGGAATGTAAAGGATCCGACCGTGCGCTAGGTCGCCTCGCGTCTGATGCAATCCATCGACCGCGCTATAGAATTATGCAGCCAGGTCTTAAGTTTTGGCCGGGCCGATGAAGCCGCGCCCGATTAGGTTGCCTTTGTCCTGTGCGATCTGGTCGATGATGTGCCGGCCGAGATCGTCGTGAAGGCGGATCGGGAGAAAATCTTCCGGGTACTGATAAATTTGGCGCGGAATGCTAGTCAGGCCATGGCCAACGGCAGCGAGATTACCGTGGCGGCCAGGTGCGGCAAAACTAGGGTCATTGTCGAATTCGGCGATAATGGACCGGGCCTGCTTGAAATTGCATGGCGGCATTTGTTTGAACCCTTCGCCGGTTCAACCCGGGCCGGGGGCACCGTCCTGGGCCTGATCATCGCTGTCTCGCTGTCTTGCGCCTGGCGCGCCGCCGCCATGGCGGCCCAGACGCCCGCATAACCGCCACCAATGATCAACAGGTCCGGCATGGTCCAGTCTCTGCTGATGTGCTTCTGGCGGCAATACTTATAAATTACTGGGGACGCCAATCCATTGACCCGTGCAATTGACGGGCGTACCGTCCGGCTCCCTGAATATTCTGCTTATGGGAATTTTGCAGTGATGGCGAGATGATCCAGCCTGGCCCGCGCAACCTGATTACCGATGTCGACGGCCTGTTGATCGGCAATGCGGTGGACGAACGTGCCCGGACCGGGGTTACCGTAGTGCTGCCCGAGGGCGGCGCGGTGGCATCGATGGACGTGCGCGGCGCCGCGCCAGGCACCCGCGAGACTGATTTGCTGGACCCAACCTGCATGATCGAGCGGATCGACGGAATTTGCCTGTCGGGCGGCTCGGTGCATGGCTTGGGCGCGGGAGATGCGGTAGTGGGCTGGTTGCACGAGCAGGACCGGGGCTTTACCCTTGGCGCCTGGCGGCTGCCCATCGTGCCCGGAGCCATTATTTTTGATCTTGGAATAGGTGGTGAGACGGATTGGGGCCGCTGCCCATCCTATGGCGATCTGGCGCGGGCGGCCTGTGACGGGGCGGGATTGGACTTTGCCTTGGGCAACATTGGGGCCGGCATGGGCGCCTGCGCCGGCCGCTTGAAGGGCGGCCTAGGCAGCGCCTCGGCGGTCGCGGATGATGGCCTGCAGGTGGCGGCATTGGTGGTGGCTAACCCGGTCGGCGCCGTGGTAATGCCCGGCACGGGTACGCTCTGGTCCTGGGCCCTGGAACGGAACGGCGAAATGGGCCGCCAGCATCCGCCGGGAGCGACCAGCGGCATGGAGGAAGACCTGCCTGTGGAGGCGCGGATCGGCGGCAACACCACCCTGGCCGTGATCGCTACCAACGCCATCCTGGATAAGGCCCAAGCGAAGCGGGTGGCCATGATGGCCCACGACGGCATGGCGCGGGCCATTCGCCCAGTACATACGCCATTTGACGGCGACACGGTTTTTGCGCTTTCAACCACCCGCATGGCGTTGCCGCAGCCGGCTCAGAGGTCGGTGGCGCGGATCGGCGCCATAGCCGCCGACTGTCTGACACGGGCCATTGGCCGGGCGGTATACGCGGCGGAGCCTTTGGGAGACTCTCCCAGCTACCGGCAACGCCACGCGGATGCCTTTGCCGATACGGGCAAGACAGATTAAAAAGGTTGTATGGATTTAGCGCCAAGTGCGTTACCCCGGCATTAAAACCGTTCGTCAATCAATCGTTGCGGTTTTTGCCGGGTTTCGATGCCGGTTAACTCGGCCAGGGCGCCGGGTTTAGCGAAGGCGACGGCGACCGCCACGCCGGTCTTTTGCCGCAGAATTTCCTGATAGGTGTCAATCAGGGCCGGTCCGCTGCTGCCGTCTGATATTTCGAAAGTTACGGCCATCTCGTCCCGGCCCTGGCCGTCCCGCTGGACCCGGCAGATGAATTCGCCATTGAATTCCTGCCGCTCGGCCAGCATCGCGCCAATGGCCTGGGGGAAGACGTTGATGCCGCGCAGTTTGACCATATTGTCGCTGCGCCCCAAAAAGCCTTCGATCCGGCGCAGGTTCAGGGCGGAGGGCGCGGCATCTGTGCGCAGGGCCGAGACATCATGCGTATTGAAGCGGATGATGGGATAGATATCGTCCTTGAACAGCACCGTGCTGACCATGTCGCC
>CAUZBE010000186.1:0-6332 GCA_963577885.1 Alphaproteobacteria bacterium | reverse complement strand
AGGTCTGGATGCCCGCCCTTGGCGGCCACGTCATAATAGTCCGATACGTGCGGCACCCAGGCGTCGGTGCCGGTCCATTCCTGGTTTAATTTGTCCGCCACCGCCTGTTGGCTAAGTTCATTGCCGCCGCTGTCGCCCAGCATGCAGGATCTCGGTAAAGCCATGAGCCTTGAAACTACCGGCAATATACTCCAACACCGCCTGGAACACAGGCGCCGGCAGGCTTAACGGTACCCGGAAAAGCCATATGCCCCTAGGGCGGATCTGTCGGCCCCTCGGGCACATGGACCACCACCAGCGCGATCAAGGCATTGCCCAGGCCCCGTGCCACCGCCTCTGCCGTTCGACGCACGATATAGTTCTGCTTGCCGGTGACCAGATGGGGCCCTCCCTATTCCAAGCCGCCGGTCGGAATAATCACCGCCCGCTTGCCCTGGCGCAGCGCTTTGGCTACCTCCGGCAATGTCATCTCCGCCATGATTATGCGCGCGGGCAGGCCAGTGGCAATCTCCACCCGGCGCGCCGGTTCCGAAAAAGCCGGCCCCGGCACGGCGTAACCGGCCATGGCCAGCATGGCCCAGACGGGGTGACGCATCCATTTCACGGCAGCCGATTTCCTTCCCTGGCGGCGGCGAGGTTTCGCCTGCCGCAGGCTACAAGTTCCCATTGGGTCATGCCAGCGCGTGGTTCAGGCATTCGCGAATATGGACTGGACTGCTAACAAGATGCGCTATCATGGCTTAAGGATGCCAAAGGGGGAAATAGCATGAAATACGGGATATCCCTGATCGTACGGGGCGCCTCGGCCACGTCAGCGACCATGAGTACCTTCGCTGCGCGGGCCGAGGCGGTAAAACTGGATGCCCTTTGGGTAAGCGATCATTTGGTCATGCCGAAACAGACCGTATCCCGCTATCCGGGCCGGGCCGATGGTGAAATGCCCGATGGCTGGAAGGCCACCTATTATCAGCCTTTCAGCGTGCTGAATTATCTCGCTGCCAAGACCCAGAACGTGCGTCTCGGGCACAAGCGTGCTGACCCTGCCCATGCGCAACCCCATCGAAGTCGCGGCGCAAATCGCGTAGCTGGATCAACTCAGCGGTGGCCGGGTCAATTTTGGCGTCGGCGTCGGTTAGTTTTTAGAGGAGTTTGAGACCCTGGGCTATGAACGGGGCGCGCGGACAAATGAAGGCTTGGCCGTCTGCAAGGCGCTGTGGCGCGAAGGCGCGGCGACTTTCGATGGCCGCTTTCATCTTTTTGAAGGGGCGCACACGGGCCCAAAACCGGTCTAGGATCTGCACCCGCCAGTCCATATCGCCGGCAATTCGCCGGCGGCGTTGAAACGTCTGGCTGCCCATGGCGACGTTTGGCATCCGTTCAAAATTACGCCAGCGCAAATTGAAAAATCGAACCCGTTGTTGGCCGAGGCCCTGGCGGCGGTGGGACGTCCTGGCGAGAGTTTGCCCATCGCACCCAAGCTGCTGTTGCGTTTTCAGGGCGGGCCGCCGGCGGACGGTCAGGCTGCGACCAAAGGCCGGCCCCAGGATATCATCGATGCTCTGCGGCGGCACCAGGATGCAGGCGCCACGGAATTATGTTTTGATCTCGATCCGGAGACCGAGGCAGGCGCCTTGGATACCCTGGAACGTTTTGTCCAAGAGGTCCGACCGGAACTGTAGCCATATTCCAGAGTAATCCTCATTGAACCGGAACTACTCCGATAGCCCCGTGGTGGTTACGAGTTCAACCCAAACTCAAATGCAGGCTAGCGCATAAACCCCTTGGACGCCGTCCGGCAGTTGATGGGACTGCCAGCTTTTGCCGCCGTCCTCGGTGCCGAACACCCTGCCGCGGCGGGCGGCGCAATAAACCCGGTCGGGGCTGGTGACGCTTTCGGCGACGACCATCAGGGTGCTGTCGATGTCTACGCCATGGTCGAAGCGCGACCAGCTGTCGCCGAAATCGTCGCTGCGGTACAGGGAACCTTCATCGCTCGTGGCGGCCACGGAAAGTGCTGCATACATGCGGTCCGCTTGATGTTCCGAAACGATAATGTCGCGCGCGTAGGTTAGGGGCGAGAAGCGGCCGATGCCGAATTCCTGCCAATCCACGCCGTTGTCGTCGCTACGGAACAGGCCCATGCGGTTGGCCAGCCAGACCGTGTCCGGGTGGCTCGGGCTAAGCGCCAGGGCGTGGGAGTCCATCATTCCCTCTCGTTCGTTATCGCTCACGATGGCGCTACGCAGGTGGGGCTGTTCGGTCAGTGCCAACAGATCCTTGTTGCAGCTTTCCCAGATTTGGCCGCCGTCCAGGCTGCGCACCATGCCACCGATTTCGAACGCGACCAGGATATGGTCGGAATTGTTGGCGTCGACGGCAATGCGGATCACCCGCATGGGGAATTTCGCCTTCAACGCGCCGTCGGGCGCAATGATGGCCAGGCGCTGCCAATCGACCCCGCCGTTGTGGCTACGAAACAGCGCCGTATTCTGGGTGCCCACATAGATAGTCTCCGCGTCGTTGGGATCCAGACAGATGGACCAGACCACGCTCTCCTCGGCGGAGGTTCCGGCGGGTAGGGGCAGGGCACGCCAGCTCTTCCCACCATCATCGGAACAATAGGGGCCGGACTGAGTGCCGGCATAGATCGTTTGCGGGCGGTCCGGGCGCACCGTGATGTAGCGTACTTCTAGATTGTTTGGCAGCCCCTCGCTGATCGGCTGCCATTCGCCCAGGTCTGGGTCGAAGCCGAATAATCCCTGGGCCCGTTCATCGTCGACCACCCCGATCCACTGTCCCGCACCGACGAATACTGAATAGGCCATGTCCGTTTCCCCGTCTGCAAGGCATCTGTGAATTGCCTGCGGCGTTTGCCGCGAATAGGCCGCGCGGTGGTAATCTTACCGCTTAAATGTCCAATTTGCATAGGCCCAGAAATATGGCGCCTCGCGGCAGGCCGGGCCGAATGGCTTATGGACGCCGCCAAATGACCCTGTATATTCGGGTCTTGATCTAAATATGGAGAACGGCATGAGTGAAAAGGTCGCCTTTATAGGGCTGGGCGTCATGGGCTACCCCATGGCCGGGCATCTGGCCACCAAGGGTCATGATGTCACCGTTTTTAATCGGAACAGCGCCAGGGCCAAGGCCTGGGTGGCGGAACATGGCGGGACCAGCGCCGGGACGCCAAAGGCGGCCGCCAGTGGCGCCGGCATCATCTTCGCCTGTGTCGGCGCCGATAATGATCTGCGTCAGGTAACCCTGGGCCCGGACGGTATTTATGCGGGTATGGAAAAAGGCGCTGTGTTCGTCGATCATACCACGGCCTCGGCCGACGTGGCCCGTGAAATGCATGGCGAGGCCAAGGAACGGGGCCTGGGCTTTATCGACGCCCCGGTGTCAGGCGGCCAGGCGGGTGCGGAAAACGGCGCATTGACGGTGATGTGCGGTGGCGATGGCGAAGATTTTGCCAAGGTCGAGGGCGCGATCCAAAGCTATGCGAAGATGTGTCAGTTGATGGGGCCGGCGGGGTCCGGGCAATTGACCAAGATGGTCAACCAGATTTGTATAGCCGGTGTTGTCCAGGGCCTATCCGAAGGCCTCAATCTGGCGGTAAGCGCCGGCCTGGACGGAGCCCAGGTGGTCGACGTGATATCCAAGGGCGCGGCGCAATCCTGGCAGATGGAGAACCGCTACAAGACGATGCTGGCGGATGAATACGAGCATGGTTTTGCCGTGCAATGGATGCGTAAGGATTTGGCCATTTGCATGCAGGAAGCCAAGAATCTCGGCATTTCTCTGCCCGTGGCGGCCCTGGTCGATCAATTCTATGCCGAGGTCGAGGCCCTCGGCGGGACGCGCTGGGACACCTCGGCCCTGCTGGCTCGTCTGACGGCGGTGCGGCCCAAAAAATAGGACCGCGAAGCAGCCTGCTACGACCGTACGGCTGCCCCGACACCGGCGGCATAATAGGCGCCGCCCATGAAGGCGCCCCGCACCGCTGATCACGCTGGTAAATTCTGAATCGAAGCTACCTGTTACGCCGGCGATGGACCCGGCATAGGTCGCGCGGTCCAGGTTGGAGACCGTGGCGGTGCCACTGCGCGGGCCAAAGTTCCAGCTTTGATCATAATGCCGAAGGCGACGTATTGATCGGCGCCATTCATGATGCTGGCGGCTACATGTACGGAATAACTTGCCAGTCGGAAGCACCCGGCGGGGTGCCCATGGTTGCCCCTTGTGCGAGCCTCGATATCAAACCTAAGGTAACGGTCTAAATGATCAAGTATAAGGCAAAGGTAGAATTATAAGCCATTGTTATCATTATATTACAGTATATTCTATATTTTCTCTGAACCATGATTGATTGCGGCTCAACCCGCAACTAAAGGACGAAGGTTATATGCTTGGCATATTTCTGTTAAATTTTTGTAGGGCCACCGCGCAAGCGGCTGTCGCTAACCGGATGGCAACCGGTGTCCGTTGCCGCTATCCGCCGCGTAGCAATGTTGCCGCCTTGGCGGCGAAATAGGTGAGAATGCCGTTGGCGCCGGCGCGTTTGAACGACAGCAGGCTTTCCATCATGACCCGCTCGCCGTCCAGCCAGCCGCGCTCCGCCGCCGCTACCAGCATGGCGTATTCGCCGCTGACTTGATAGGCGAAGGTAGGGACGCCGAATTCATCCTTCACCCGGCGTACAATATCGAGATAGGGCATGCCCGGTTTGACCATCACCATGTCCGCGCCCTCGGCAATGTCCAGGGCGATCTCGCGCATCGCCTCGTCGGAATTGGCTGGGTTCATCTGATAGGTTTTCTTGTCCGCCTTGCCCAAATATTTGCCCGAGCCGACCGCATCGCGAAACGGGCCATAAAAGGCCGAGGCATATTTCGCCGAATAGGCCATGATCCGCACATGGTTGAATCCATTGTCATCCAGGCAGTCACGAATGGCGCCAATGCGGCCGTCCATCATATCCGAGGGTGAAATGATATTGCAGCCCGCCTGGGCCTGGACAATCGCCTGTTGGCACAGCACGGCTACGGTTTCATCATTGACTACGTAATCGTCTCGGATCAGACCGTCATGCCCGTGGGAGGTAAAAGGGTCGAGCGCGACATCGCACATGACGCCAATTTCGGGCACGGCGTTGGCGATGGCACGGACGGCCTGGCAAACAATGTTGTTGGGATTGGTGGCCTCGTCGCCGTCGGCGTTTTTCAATTCAGGATCAATGGCCGGAAACACCGCAACGACGGGAATACCCAATTCCGCCGCTTGATGCGCGGCTTCGACCACGCCGTCAACGCTTAGCCGATTGACGCCGGGCATGGACGGGACCGCCGCCGTCCCATCCTGGTCATGCACGAACAAGGGCCAAATCAGATCATCGGCACTCAATATATTCTCCGCGACCAGCCGCCGGTTCCAATCATCCTGACGGTTGCGGCGCATGCGGGTGCGCGGATACTGGCTATGGGGCCGCACCGCCGTCTCTGCCTCGGCCGCCGTATTTCGCCGTTGCTTAGCTGGATTGACCTTGGCCACGTCCGCCATCGCGCTACCTCATGGGATTATGTATGACAGCAATCTTCAAACAACATAGTACCGCGCCGCCGCCGAATGATCTAGGCGTGCAATGTTCTTTGCGGACATGTTATGTAGGGATAACTGTCGATTATGAAGCGGAGATTATACTGTGGATGGCATCGGAGTAGGCGGGCGTGGGCCCGGCAGAACGACTGGTAAAACGGCTGGCGCCGTGTTGGCCGCGAACCGGCGCGGTCCGGACAAAAAGGCAAAGATGGCGCCGGAAAAACCGGCTAAGGGCAGCTATAAGTTGCAACACCATTTACGCTTTATCACCGCCACCTCGCTGTTTGATGGGCATGATGCCGCCATCAATGTCATGCGCCGGATGATCCAGGCGGCGGGTGCGGAGGTTATCCATCTAGGCCATAACCGTTCGGTGAAAGAAATTGTCTCCGCCGCGATTGATGAAGATGTTCAGGGTATCGCCGTCAGCTCGTATCAGGGCGGCCACATTGAATTTTTCCAATATATGATTGATCTGCTGCGCGCGCGTGGCGCCGGCCATATCAAGGTGTTTGGCGGCGGCGGCGGGGTCATTGTGCCTGAAGAGGTGCGCGCCTTGCATGATTATGGAATGTGCCGCGTCTATACGCCGGAAGACGGCCAGGTCATGGGCCTGCCCGGCATGATCGAGGACCTGGTCAAGCGGGCCGATTTCGACCTGTCGCGAAAGTTACCGAAAAACCTGGCCAAGTTGAAAACGGGCGACCGGGGCACCCTGGCCCGCCTGATTACCGGGC
>CAUZBE010000185.1:0-6341 GCA_963577885.1 Alphaproteobacteria bacterium | reverse complement strand
AATCTTTTAGGCAAAGCGCAGGACCTGAAATTGTCCCTTGGCCTGTCCACGACCCGGCAGCAAATTGATTTGTCATTCACCGAGCCCTATTTTCTAGACCGCAAACTATCGGCCGGTTTTGATTTGTTCAGTAAAAGGCAGGATCAGCAGGACCGCAGTTCATTTGACGAAGAATCCACTGGTTTCAGCTTGCGATCCGGCTTTCATGTCACCCAAGACCTGAAGCAGGGGCTGCGCTATACATTGCGTCAGGATAAGATTCAAAATATAGGCATTCGCACCTCGCCCTTAATCCGCGTGGATGAGGGCGACTTTGTTACCTCAGCCTTGAGTTACGATTTGGTCTATGATAACCGCGACGATATTTTTCTGCCTACCAGGGGTATAATAATTGGCGGTGGCCAGGAATTCGCCGGATTGGGCGGTGATGTGCGTTATATAAAAAGCACCGGGCGCTGGTCCTATTACCATCCTATCACCCGCGACGTGGTGGGTAATCTATCTTTGATTGGCGGTCATATTGTCGGCGTGGGTCAGGATGTTGGCGTGTTGGACCGATTTTTTCTAGGCGGCAATAGATTCCGTGGTTTTGCCACGGGTGGTGTTGGGCCCCGAGATTCTGCCACGGACGATTCTATTGGAGGGAATGTTTTTTACGTGGTGACGGGGGAAGCGCGCTTTCCCATCGGCCTGCCACAGGGTTTTGGTGTTCTAGGCAGAGTGTTCAGCCAGGTTGGCTCGCTGGTTGACCCTGATGTTATCGGCGCTAATTTGTTGGAATCACATGATCCGCGCATGAGCGCCGGCGCGGGGTTATCATGGCGCTCGCCTTTTGGTCCGATCAGCGTCGATCTGACCCAAGCGGTGATTAAGAAAAAATTCGACAAGGTTGAATCGTTTCGGTTTAGTTTTGGCTCCAGATTTTAATCTGCTTTGGACGGAATTACATGCGGCTTTTATTCCCTCTGCCTCTTTTGTTTCTTATCCTGTTGTTTGTTGCGCTCGGTGGCGCTGGGACACAGGCCCAGGATATGCCCAAGGCGGCCATTGCGACCCTGGATTATGCGCGTATCCTGCAGGCATCGGACGCGGCCAAGGATATTCGCCGGCAGGTCAAGCTATACCAGGACGGCTTCCGCAAGGAATTCCAGACAGCGGAACATCGTTTGCGCGAAACAGAAGCTGAATTGAAGCGACAGAGAAAAACGGCGAGTCCCGAGGCGTTTGAAAAAAAGCGGCAAAAATTTAAAAGCCAGGTCGTCGCGGTACAGCGGTGGGGTCAGGATTATAAACGGCAGTTGGATCGAGCGGCAAAATTGGCCGTCGCTAAAGTACAGCGGGCCTTCATCCCCATCGTGAAAAAACTCGCGGGGGAGAGGGGTTTCAACATTGTAGTGGACGATTCTAAAGTTCTGTTTGCCGATCGTAGGATTGATGTCACCGATGAGGTGATGGTCCTATTAAATCAGGAAATTCGCACGACCGCCGTTTCCAAGCCGCAATAGCGATGGGTAGGTAATATAGGATCATGGCCGATCCCAGATTTTTCCAACGACAGGGACCGTTCCGGTTGGCTGAATTGGCGGCGATCGGCCAGGTTGAGTTAAACGATCCTAGCTTCGCCGATCTGCTTGTGGAGGATGTCTCCGCCCTGGAAACGGCAGGAGTGGGACAGTTGAGTTTTCTTGATAATAAGGTCTATATTGATGCCTTCGCCGCTAGCCGGGCCAGCGTCTGCATCGTTGCCAAACGGTATGCTGTTCGCGCACCCTGCGGCATGGCGCTGTTACATAGTGACCAACCCTATCGCGCCTTCGCCCTAATGGCGCAGGCCTTCTATCCCAGACCGCGGCCGCTGGCGGGGGTTTCTCCAGCCGCGATGGTAGATGCAGCCGCGACGTTAGGCCGGGATTGTCAGGTCGAAGCGGGGGCCGTGGTTGCTACCGGGGCGGAAATCGGCGCCCGGTGCGCCATTGGCGCCAACGCGACCGTCGGCCCCGATGTGATCCTGGGTGAGGATTGTATCGTGGGGGCCGGCGTCAGCCTTTCCCACTGCCAGATCGGTGACAGGGTAACCTTGCATCCGGGCGGGCGTATCGGCCAGGATGGATTTGGTTTTGCCATTGATCCCAAGGGTCATATAAAAGTGCCCCAGATCGGCCGTGTCCTGATCGGCGATGATTGCGATATTGGCGCTAATACGACGATTGATCGGGGCTCCATGCGCGATACGGTGATTGGCCCTGGCTGCTGGATTGATAATTTGGTGCAGATTGGGCACAACGTGGAACTGGGCCGCGGCTGTGTGATTGCCGCCATGACTGGCATTTCCGGTAGTACCAAAATAGGTAATTTTGTGGCGATGGGCGGTCAGGTCGGCTTGGCGGGTCATCTTAGTATTGGTGATGGCACCCAAATTGCCGCACAAAGCGGTATCATGGCCGACGTGCCGGCGGGATCGACCTTGTGCGGCACGCCGGCGGTACCAATTAAGGAGTTTTTTCGGCAAGTCGCGACGCTGCGCCGCATGTCGCAGCAACGAGGAAAAAGTGATGGCGAGGGCCGATGACTGAAGATGTGGTGGACGGGCAGGCGGATGCCGTCGATATTGGCCGCATCATGCTGATGATACCCCACCGCTATCCCATGCTATTGATCGACCGGGTGGTTGATATAGTCAGTTTGGAAAGTGCGGTCGGCATCAAGAACGTCACCATCAACGAACCGCAATTTCAGGGTCACTTTCCCCAACGCCCCATAATGCCGGGTGTCTTGATCGTCGAGGCCATGGCGCAGACCGCGGCGGTAATGGTAATTCATTCTCTCGGCGCTGAAGCGGAAGGTAAACTGGTTTATTTTATTTCCATCGATGATTGCCGATTTCGGCGTCCGGTGGTGCCCGGGGATAGCATGCGTATTCATATCGCTACGGAACGTAATAGGGGCAAGGTCTGGCGTTTTCAGGGTAAAGTCTATGTTGGCGAACAGCTTTGCAGCGAGGCCCGTTTCGCTGCGATGCTGGTTGAGGAATAGGGTAAGACAATGGCCAATATTCATCCGACCGCCATCGTAGACGATGCCGCGGTGTTGGGCGAGGGGGTGCGGATTGGACCTTTTTGCACGGTCTCGGCCGAGGCAAAGCTGGGTGATGGAGTGGTTCTTGACAGCCACGTCGTGGTGGCCGGCCGTACAACGATTGGACCAAATAACCGCATTTATCCCTTCGCCGCGATCGGTACGCCACCTCAGGATACCAAATACGCCGGTGAACCTTCGGAATTGATCCTGGGCGCGAATAACGTTATCCGCGAACATGTCACCATGAATCCGGGCACCAGCGGTGGCGGTATGGTCACGCGGGTGGGCAACAATTGTCTATTTATGGTGGGCGCCCATCTGGCCCATGATTGCCAGGTGGGTGATCATGTCATCCTGGTCAATAATGTCATACTTGGCGGCCATGTCGAGGTTCAGGACCACGCCATTCTCGGCGGGATGTCGGCGGTGCATCAATTCGTCAGGATTGGCCGGCATGCCATGATCGGGGGTAAATCGGCGATCGAAAGCGATGTTATTCCGTATGGCTCCGTTTTAGGCAATCGGGCCTATTTAAGTGGTCTAAATATAATCGGGTTGAAACGGCGTGATTTTAGCCGGGACGAAATTCACGGCTTGCGCGCGGCCTATCGTTTGCTGTTTGCACAGGAAGGCACCATGCAGGAGCGGCTGGTCGACGTCGCCGCAATGTTCGCAGATCATGAACAGGTGATGGAAATAGTGGCCTTTATTCAGGCTGATTCATCGCGAGCGTTGTGTCAGCCGAAATTGGACCGTGCCGCCTAAAATAGGCATCCTTGCCGGGCGGGGGGAATTGCCTCGCCGTATCGTCGAGGCATGTCAAGCGGCTGGACGGGAAACCTTCATAATTGCCTTTAACGGCGAAACCGACCCGGCTACGGTCGTCGGCGGGATGGCGCATGCCTGGGTCGATTTGCCGGCGGTCGGCCACACCATACGGCTGTTGAAGGCGGCGGAGGTTCAGGACCTGGTCCTAATCGGACCTGTGGGGCGGCCGGACTTTTCCACGGTTCGGCCCGACTGGCACGGCGTAAAATTGTTGCCGAAGGTTATTAGGGCGGCCCGTCAGGGCGATGATGCCATGATGAAGGTGGTGGTCAAGGACCTGGAACAACAGGGTTTTACGGTTTTGGCGGCAGAGGCAGTGTTGTCCGACTTGGGCGCGCCTGTGGGTAGTTTGGGCGCCCATGAGCCTGACGCCGGGGACCGTGCGGATATTCAACGGGGCATGGCGGTGGTGGCCCAGTTGGGCGCCATGGATATCGGCCAGGCGGTGGTGGTGCGGGGCGGCTATGTCCTGGCCGTGGAAGCAGCCGAGGGTACGGACGCCATGCTGCAACGCTGTTGCCAATTTCACACCACGGAATTTTCCGGAGGGTCTACCGCGGGCCGCGCCGGGGTGCTGGTCAAGCGGGCCAAACCAGGCCAGGAACGCCGGGTAGATCTGCCCACCATTGGCGTTCCCACGGTACAAGGCGCCGTCGCCGGCGGCTTGAAAGGGATCGCGGTCGAGGCGGGCGGGGCCTTGATCGCCGATCGCGAGGCGGTTGTGGAAGCAGCCGATGCGGCCGGAATATTTGTTTGTGGCGTCGTCGCGGGGGACGGATCCTGAGCGACAAGGCGCTGCATTTTGTTCTGGTGGCAGGCGAAGCATCGGGCGATGTTCTGGGCGCGAAACTGATCGCCGCCCTGAGGCAACGCTATGGCGGCGAACTCCGCTTCAGCGGCGTCAGCGGGCCCCGTATGGCGGCGGAGGGTCTGGATAGCCTGTTCCCAATTTCTGATCTGTCAGTTATGGGGTTGGCTGAGATTTTTCCGCGCGTGCCCCTGTTGCTGCGCCGTTTGCGCGAAACGACGGCGCACGTCAAGGCGGTCCGTCCGGCTGCACTGATTACCATCGATGCCCCTGGGTTTTCCTTTCGCCTGGCCAAACGCCTGGCCGGCGCGGGCGTACCCCTGATCCACTATGTCGCTCCCCAGGTCTGGGCCTGGCGGCCGGGCCGGGCGCGTCATCTGGCCGAGCAGATAGATCATCTGCTGGCGCTGTTGCCATTTGAGCCGGATTTCTTCTCCGGCTATGATTTACCCTGCGAATTCGTCGGTCATCCGGTGATCGAAGAGGTGGCGGCGGCACCGGGCGACGGTCCTGGATTTAGGCTGCGGCTGGGCCTGCCCGCTGATGCGCTCGTGCTGGCCATGCTGCCCGGCAGCCGGCTAGGCGAGGCCAGCCGGCTATTGCCGGTTTTTGCCAGCGTGGCAGCCTTGTTATATGCCGCGCGGCCCAACTTGCAAGTCGTCATTCCCACCGTGGAACAGGTGGCCGGCTTGGTTGCGGCTAGCCTGCGGTCCTGGCCTATGCCGACCCATCTGATCGAGGGCGCGCCGGACCGGGCTGATGCCTTTGCCGCCGCCGATGTGGCGCTGGCGGCCTCAGGTACAGTATCGCTGGAACTGGCCCTGCGACGTATACCCACTGTGGTGGCTTATCGCACCAATCCACTCACCGCCGTCCTGGTCCGCCGCATGTTGACCGTACCGTATGTGGCGCTGCCCAATATTCTGGCCAACCGGGCGGTGATGCCTGAATTCCTACAAGAGGCGTGCCGGCCGGGACCCATCGCCGGCGCCCTCGCGCAATTTCTGGATGATCCCGCCCAGAGGGCCAGGCAGCGGGATGCCCTGGTCGGCATCGCAGAAATGTTGGGCCGGGGCGGTATCCCGCCCAGTTTGAGGGCCGCCGATGCCGTGCTACAGGTCATCGCCAATTGATTTCTGGGAAGGATTGAAGACAATGCCGGAGAAAGATGGCTTTCGCCTGTTGCATACCATGTTGCGGGTCAAGGACCTGGACAAGACGCTAGATTTTTTTACCCGGCTGTTGGGCATGGATTTGTTGCGCAAGAGGGACTTTTCTGGTGGTAAATTCACCCTAGCGTTTGTGGGCTATGGTGACGAGGAAAGCCATACGGTGATTGAACTGACCCACAACTGAGACCAGCCAGAACCCTACGACCTGGGCTCCGGCTATGGCCATATTGCCATCGCTACGGCCGATGTCCATGCCGTATGCGTCTCGCTTGCGAAAGCGGGGGCCGAAATTGCCCGCCCCGCGGGGCCCATGAAACACGGCACCCGGGTGATTGCCTTCGTCAAGGATCCCGACGGTTATATGATTGAATTGGTCGAGCGCGACTGAGGCCTGTTTCGATATCTAGACCATTTTCTGGATTGAAGTGGTCAGTTAAGGCCGCGACGGCGGCCCG
>CAUZBE010000184.1:0-6344 GCA_963577885.1 Alphaproteobacteria bacterium | reverse complement strand
GCCGTAATGCCATGGTGGTCGTCTCGGAAGGCTCCGCCATAGAGGGCGGCGATATAATTGCAGGAGGTGCCGAGGATGCCTATGGCCACCTGAATTTGCGCGGCATTGGCCGGCATATGGCCGATCTTCTGACGCAGCAAACCGGGGTGTCGACAGTCAACTAGCAACTGGTCTATTTGATGCGGGCCGGTCCCCCCAGTTCCCTGGACCGCATGGTGGCGACGTTTTTCGCTAATCTTGCTATGCAACAGCTTGAGAGCGGCCAATCCGGGGTCACGCTGGCGTTGCGGGACGGTAATTATACGACGGTACCGGCAGATGCCTGTGTCCAGGGAGAAAAACAGGTCGATGTGAAAGAATTTCCTGACCCGACGGTCTGCCGACCCAGCGTAAGCTATGCCTTGGATAAGCCGATGTTCCTTTATTGAGTTATGGACAAAAGGTAACAAGCGGAATATGTGCGCATTCGCCTTTGTGAATTTTCGGCGGGTCGGGGCGGTGAAAGGTGCTGCCGCAGCCGAATAGTCGGGCAATTTAACCCCACACTCATCGGATGTTTAGCCCCCCGTCATATGAGGTGCTGTTTCCAATTCTTCAACATTCTAGCTAACCTGCGCCTACTGGGAGTAGTGGGGAGCAGCTATGAGTGATTAAACGGAACCTTTCGATGGCGTCGATTAAAATTGCTCTGTTCTTGTAAGTAGACTGGTCAAAACATTTTGATAAGAAAAGCGGGCAGCATTCTGGGCAAGGCCATCGCGGCCGTTCTGTCAATCGTCATTCTGGCATTGGCTGGAACCGGCGCCATGCTATCCCATGGCCCCATCGCCCTGGCGCCCTTTGTGCCGTATTTCGAAGATATGCTGGACGATCCATCCTGGCGCTTCCGGGTACGTATTGACGACGCTGTGTTGCGTTGGGGGGGCTGGCAGAAAAAGCTTGATCTGCGCGTCATCGGCGCGCGCTTTGTTGGCCGCGAAGGCACGGGCCTAATCTCGGTGCCCAGCCTGTCTATCGCTTTAGACAGCCGCGCCTTGTTGGCGGGGCAATTCCGTGTCACCGGGTTAGAGTTGATAGAGCCGCGGCTGCGGCTTTTGCGCCATGAAGATGGCCGGATAGAGATCACCAATGCCGCTAACTCGGCACAGACGGAGGTTGGCCATGGCTTCACCTTTGAGCCCGGCGCCTTGAGTGGGCCTGACCAGGATGCCAGCGTTGCAGTCTTTGGCGATCTACGGCAATTGAGTGTGCGGGGGGCCGATCTATCCTTTCGTGATGCGGGCAGTGGTCTTGACTTGGCACTGCCGTCCGCTGATTTGAGTTTGCGCCAGGAACCCGACGGGGTCACTTTGCGTCTTTCGACGCGTCTGCGCATCGGTCAATCCGAGGCAGCGCTGGGAATTGCGGCGCGCTATCGCGATGATATCTCGCCTATCGCCGTGGCGGTGAATTTTGCTGAAGTCGATATCGCCGGGTTAACCGCAGCTATCGGCAGCCCGCGTCTGGAACAAATACGAGGCTTGCAATTGGTGGCGGCCGGCCGGCTGGATATAGCGCTGCTGCCTGACGGCATAATTGACAGACTGGATTTCGATGTGACCACGGGGCCGGGGCAAATCAGTTTGCCCAGACTGTGGGCCACGGAATTTCCGGTGTTTGCCATGGCCGCCAAGGGACAGTTCGTGAATAACCTAGCGCATTTAAACATGGCTGATCTGGACCTGGACCTGGGCGACGGTTTGATCGCCAATGCCAGCGGTCAATGGAACAATGGCAGCGAAGGTATGACGCTGCAAGCCAAGGGACAATTCCACAATCTATCGGCTGAAAAATTGCAGTTACTTTGGCCCGAGGGTCTCGGCGTCACCGCGCGGACCTGGGTACTGGGGAATGTTCAAGGGGGCATCGTACCAAAAGGTAGTTTCAGCCTTGATCTGCGTCCTGGTGACATGCGGAAGCCCGGGCTAGGCACCGAGCCAAGGGCCGGTATGGTACGGCTGGACTGGCTATTCCAAGATCTGACGGCTAAAATTTTCGGCGCAATGCCGGCGGTGCAAATGGCGCGGGGTAGCGGCCATGTCGACGGCCGTGAATTTGGTTTGAAGCTGGCTAGCGCCACGGTAGGTGGGCTGCAGCTTAGTGAAGGAAGCCTGCATGTGGCGGATTTCGGGGACAAGGCACCTATTCTTGATGTTGAATTCGTAGCCCACGGGGCGGTGAGGCAAGCCTTGGCCCTGTTGGACTCCAAGCCTTTCGAGTTTTCCCAGGCATTGGGCCTGCGGCCGGAAGAGGCGGCGGGTAATTCGGCGACTCGCGCCCGGCTTCGCGTCCCCTTGCGCGATGATCTTGGACTGGCGCAGATCGGTTTCTCCGCCGCTGTCAATGTTGCCGATTTGGCGTTAGCCCGCCTGCCCGGCGGTTACACGTTGCATGACGGTGCCTTTACTTTGATGGCGGAACAGAGCGGGTTGCAATTGTCGGGCCGAGGGTCGGTCAACGGGGTACCGCTGAATTTGTCCTGGAAACGGGAATTTCAACCCGCGCGAGATGCGCCTGGCGATCACCTGACGGTCCACGGTAAAATGACGCCGGCGCATATGCAGGCCCTCGGTATGCCGCCTCTACCGCGACTACGCGGTGTAGTGGATATGGCGGTCTCCATTGATGCCTATGACGATGGCACCCGACGCGGGGCTGGGCGGTTTGACCTGACGGCGGCGGCGGTTGATTTGAACGAGATTGGCTGGCGCAAACCGAACGCGGCGCCAGCGACAATGAATCTGACCTTTCAAACCGGCGCCAATGGTGAGATCCAAATCGACCATTGGGATATCTTGGCGGGCGGACTGGCGGCGCGCGGCAGCGCAAAATTGGATCCCCAGGCTAGCCTGGTATCCCTGCGAAGCGACAATTTCACTCTCGGCGCGACCACGCTAGCTGTCGATTTAAGGGCGCTTTTCCATGGCGGCTATAGACTTGACCTGAAAGGTCCCAGTCTGGACGCGCGGGCATTTATGCCTCATTGGCAGGGTGTCACTGCGACGGCGGAGGAGCCGTCCTTGGAGTTGTATATAGATATTGATCGGGTCTTGTTGACAGACAGCATTGCCATAGGGCGGTTGAATGGCACCGGCCAACGGCGTGGTGGAAACTGGCTGACGGCGAATATGCGCGGTGTTATGAGCGGCGGGCAGCCGGTCGGCTTTACCGTGCGCCGGGAGGCCAAGGGACGGCGCTTTATTGTTGTGGCTGGCGACGCGGGCGGCATGGCGCGGGCCCTGGGTCTCTACGCCAATGCCAGAGGCGGCGGCATGTATCTAAGTTTTCTGGTGCCCGACCAAAGTGGCACCGGCGACGCGATCGCCGGACAATTTCGGGCGAATAACTTCCATGTGGTCAAGGCGCCCGTGCTCACCCAACTGCTGACTCTGGGATCGTTACGGGGATTAGGTGATTTGCTGAACGACAAAGGGATTTCTTTCACGCGGTTGGATATCCCATTTACCCTGCTCGGCAATCAACTGCACATAGAGCGGGCCCGTGCCGTGGGTCCAGCCATGGCCTTGATCGCCACAGGCGATTACGGGCGTGGCGATCAGGGCATGCGGTTTCACGGCACTATCGTGCCGTCTTATACGATTAATTCGGTGCTGGGTGCGATCCCGATTCTTGGCAATTTACTGATTGGACGCGAGGGGGAGGGGGTCTTTGCCTTTACCTACAAGGTGACGGGTAATCTGGCCAAACCCAAGGTATCGGTAAATTTACTATCGGCCCTAGCACCCGGCTTTCTGCGCCGAATTGTTGAAGGGCTGGAGCAACCCGCGGTCGACCCGCCCGGCCAAAATCTAGGTAACGTCAGTCGCTAAAGCGCATCAAGCAGGACGGATCAGGGCGTGGCGTTTCTTGCCCGCGCTCAATTTTATGACCCCGTCCGCCGTAACGTCCGCCAGAGATACTTTGGCCATTTCGTCACCGACGGCGTCGTCGTTCACCCGCGCGCCGCCCCCTTTAATCAGGCGGCGGGCCTCGCCGTTGGATTGGCACAGGCCGGCGCGGCGCAGCAATTCGAATAAAACGACCCCGTCTCGCAATTCCGCCTCGGGCGTTTCGATCGTGGGTAGATCCTTTGCCACGCTGCCGTCTTCAAAGGTTTGCCGCGAGGTGTCTCCTGCCGCCTTTGCAGCTTCGGCGCCATGACACAGGGCCGTGGCTTGATCCGCCAGGATTTTTTTTGCCTCGTTGATCTCCGCATCCCGCAACGCTTCCAAGCGGGCAATTTCATTCAGGGGCAATTCGGTAAACAGGCGCAGGAAACGCCCCACGTCGGCGTCTTCCGTGTTGCGCCAGAATTGCCAATAGTCATAGGGGCTCAACATATCCTTGTTAAGCCATATGGCGCCCTGGGCCGTCTTGCCCATCTTAGCGCCGGAGGCCAGAGTGATCAGCGGTGTGGTGAAGCCGAACAAGGCTTTGCCGGCGACCCGGCGGCCCAATTCGACGCCGTTGACGATGTTGCCCCATTGGTCCGAGCCACCGATCTGCAGGACACAATCGTGACGCCGGCTTAATTCCAGGAAGTCATAGGCCTGTAATATCATGTAGTTGAATTCCAGGAAGCTCAAGGGCTGTTCACGGTCAAGACGTAGTTTGACGGACTCGAAACTCAGCATCCGGTTGATGGAAAAATGGCGGCCTACGTCGCGCAGAAACGGGATATAGGCCAGCTCGCTAAGCCAATCATCATTATTGACCATGATGGCATCGGTAGGGGTCTTACCAAAATTAACGAAGCGGTCGAAAACCGCGCGGATGCTAGCCATGTTGGCGGCGATATCGCCATCGCTCAACAATTGCCGCGCGGCGTCCTTGCCGGATGGATCGCCGATCTTGGTTGTGCCGCCGCCCATCAGGACGATGGGCCGGTGCCCGGTCTTTTGCAAGTGGCGCTGCATCATAATTTGCACCAAGCTTCCAACATGTAGGCTGGGCGCGGTGCAATCGTAACCGATATAAGCCGTGATCCGTTGCCCCGCAGCTAATGCGTCCAGGGCTTCCAGATCTGTGCATTGGTGCATAAAGCCGCGTTCTACCAAGGTGCGAATGAACTCTGACTTAATGGCGGTCATGATATAAAATTCCAGTTCACGAAATTCTCAGCATTGGGCGGCGTGGTGTAACATAAGCATGGCCGAACCGGCAATGTATCAGACAGGGTATCAGACAGGATCTATGGCATGACGAATATGCGCACCGCAGTGGGCCTGATGAGCGGTACCTCTATGGACGGCATTGATGCCGCAATTTTGTTCAGCGATGGCCGGGGGCAGACCCGCGAGGGGCCGGCCCTGTCGATGCCCTATGAGCGCGCGTTGAAGGCGCGCCTGCGAGCGGTTGTGGGTGGCCGGGGTGAGGTCGCCATGGTCGCCGAGGCACTGACCCGTGCGCATGCGGACGTGGTTCTGAAATTACTCGACGAGAATAATATAACTATTGATGAAATAGATATAATTGGGTTCCACGGGCATACCATATTGCACCAGCCCGAAGTACGGAAAACCTGGCAGATCGGTGACGGGGCTCTACTGGCAGCGCTGACCGGCATAGACGTAGTCGATGATTTTCGCACCGCGGATGTGGCGCTGGGCGGGCAGGGCGCGCCGCTGGCCCCACTGTATCATGGTGCGCTCGCCGTGGCGTTGCCAAAGCCGCTCGCCGTATTAAATACTGGCGGCGTTGCCAACGTCACCTGGATTGGCCGCGATGATCAGATTCTGGCCTTCGATACCGGCCCTGGCAATGCCCTGATCGATGATTGGGTGCGCCGGTGCGGCAAGGGCGATATGGATCGGGATGGCCTCTTAGCCTGTGCGGGCCAAGTGGATCAGGGCGCCCTGGCGGTGTTGCTGGCGAACGGCTATTTCGATCTGACCCCCCCAAAATCCCTGGATCGGGATGATTTTGCCGTGCCCGAGGTGCCGGGCTGGTCGGTCGAGACTGGCGCCGCCACCTTGACCGCGTTCACGGCCCAGGCCGTAGCCTTGGCGGCACGGCATTTACCCGAGGCACCGGGACAATGGCTGGTCTGCGGGGGCGGCCGGCAAAATCCGGCCCTCATGTCGGCTTTGGCCGCCGCCTTGAAGGTTCCCGTCATGCCGGTGGAAACGGTTGGCTGGCGCGGCGATTTTCTGGAGGCGGAGGCGTTCGCCTATCTGGCGATCCGGCATATGGACGGCTTGCCCCTCAGCTTGCCCGGCACCACCGGCGTGCCGTACCCGCTGCCGGGTGGCCGCCTCAACCATCACGCGGCCTAGCGCATTCGCCTTCTGAAAGTGTCATATCCT
>CAUZBE010000183.1:0-6386 GCA_963577885.1 Alphaproteobacteria bacterium | reverse complement strand
TAGCACATGTCTGGAAAAGGTTGCCGGACAGCGGGTCATGGACAGGGATATCGAGCGGGCCCCCGCATCCAGCATGCAGGCGGTAATCTATTATGTCGACCTGCGCGGTTTTACCCCCTTGCCGGAAAAAATATCCGGCCTCGCCTTGTTAAGCACTTTGGACGACTACCTGGACGCCATGGCGGGCGGGGTCTTGCGGCGTGGCAGCGAAGTATTGAAGTTTCTCGGCGACGGGGTTCTAGCGGTGTTCAAAATCACCAACAACGACACCGAATGCCGGGTTGCCTGTCGGCAGGGAATAGCGGCGGGTCAGGATGCGTTTGCTGCTATCAAGGCCTTGAATACAATGCGGGAAGCGGCCAGGCAGCCGACCATGGAGCTGCATTTTATTCTGCACATTGGCGACGTGCTTTATGGAAATGCGGGGGTCGCTGAACGCCTGGACTTCACGGTCATCGGCCCGGCGGTAAACGAAGCCAGGCGGATCGAGGCTATGTGCGGCGAATTGGATCGCAGCTGGCTGGTGTCAGAGGCGTTTCGTCAATCCGCGCGCCATTGTACCGACCAATTGGAAGCCATGAGCCGATACCAGTTGCGCGGCCTATCGGGTCAAAGGGCCTTTTATAGCTGGCCTTTGAGTGGACGGAAGGTGCCCTAGACATGGACCGCACACCCGCCGAAGACGGCTTTTACATGCCGCCCGATTGGGGGCCGCACGAGCGTTGCTGGATAGCCTGGCCCTGCCGGATCGGTGCCTGGGGCGAAGCGATGGATCAGGCCTGTTTGACCGTTGCCGCGTTGGCCCGGGCCATCGCCAGATATGAACCGGTAAATGTGTTGGTGCCTGCCGAGATGATACCCGTCGCACGCCTGCAAATGGGCAGTCTAGTGACCATTTGTGAAGCCGAACTAGATGATTCATGGTGCCGGGACATCGCACCGAACTTCCTGATTAACGGCGAGGGTGGGCTGGCCGGCGCGGTTTTTGATTTCAATGCCTGGGGCAACAAATACCGCAACTATGACAAAGACGCCGGGCTGGGCCAATGGCTGCTGCGGGAACTGGGGCTGCCCTGTTATCAGGTGCCCATGACCCTGGAAGGCGGCGCCATCCATGTGGACGGCTCCGGTACGCTGATCACGACCGAGTCCGTTGCCTTTAATTCCGACCGTAATCCGACTCTGGACAAACGCCAGATCGAAGAGCGGTTGGCGATGTATTTCGGCATTCGCAAGGTTATCTGGCTGCCCGACGGCTTGATCGGCGACCGGGCCGACGGCCAGGTCAATAAGATCTCCCGTTTTATCGCGCCGGGTCGGATGATGTGTGCCGTCGCCGCCCACCGCGGCGATCCCAATCGCGCCAATCTGTCCGATAACCTGGCCCAGCTGGCCGGGGAACGGGATGCCCTGGGCCGGCCCCTGGAACTGGTGGAGTTGCCGCTGCCCCAGCCGCTGCAACAACCAGACGGACAATTCATGGTCCGCTCGTACCTGGATTTTTATATCGCCAACGCCGCCGTGTATGTACCCGCCTTCGACGATGCCGGTGACGAGGAAGCCGCACGCCTGATCGCCGCCGCCTTTCCGGATCGTAAGGTGGCGCAAATAGACATGGCCGATATCGCCCAGCGCGGCGGCGCCATCCACAGCCTCACCCAGCAACAGCCAAAGGTCGCGTGAGACCTGCTCCATGAATCAGACATCGAATAGCTTGTTCGACCGCCTCAAGACGGCCTGCGGCGAGGACTGGCGGGCCTATACGGGACATGGTTTCGTGCGCCAACTAGCCGCCGGCAGTCTGCCAGAAACCGCGTTCCGCTATTATCTGGGGCAGGATTACCTTTTTCTGATCCATTTTGCCCGGGCCTATGCCCTGGCCGCCTACAAAACTACCAATCTAGCCGAGATGCGGGCGGCGGTGGCCAGCGTGCATGGCATCCTGAACGTGGAAATGGCCCTGCACATCGAATATTGCCAGGATTGGGATCTGGACGAAACGGCCATGGCGGCGTTGCCGGAAGCCAAGGCGACCATGGCCTATACCCGGTTCGTTCTGGAAAGTGGCATGGCGGGCGATAGCCTGGACCTTTATACCGCCCTGGCCCCTTGCGTGATCGGCTATGGCGAGATTGGCGCCGCCCTGGCGGCGGACCCAGCCACCGTGATGGAGAACAACCCCTATGCATCCTGGATCGAGATGTATGCCGGCGCCGAATACCAGGAGGTTGCCGCCGGCGCCGTGGCGCAATTGGACCGCCTGGCCGAGCAACGCCTGACCCCGGCCCGCTTTGACGCCCTGGCGCGGACTTTCCGCCAAGCCACTCAGTTGGAGGCCGATTTCTGGCAAATGGGCCTGACCCAGGCGCCCTGACTTGAACCTTTGTGACAGCTAGAGGCGAGGTCAATAACGAATACTCTAGCAGGCGCATGGGCCTATAATCGTCCTGAATAACAAACACCAAAGTGGAGTGGAAAACATGCAGGTCAAGGATTGGGTGGTGCTGATAACGGGGGGGGGTACCGGGGTTGGCGCGGCGGCGGCGAAAATGCTGGCTAAGGACGGCGCCCGGGTCGCCATAAACTATTCCCGCAGTCTGCAGGCGGCGGAGGAAACCGCTACGGCCTGCGAGGCTTTGGGTGGCGAGGCCATAGTCTGTCGGGGCGACGTGTCCCAGGACGAGGATTGCCGCCGCATCGTGGCCGAGACCGTGGCCAAATGGGGCCGCGTCGATGGTCTGATGAACAACGCCGGCACCACCCAGGTGGTAGCCGACAATAATCTCGACAGCCTTTCGGCGGATGATTTTCTAAATATTTATTCGGTCAACGTGGTAGGCGCCTATCAGATGACCCGCGCCGTCGCCCCGCACATGAAGGCCCAGGGGCGGGGCAGCATCGTTAACACGTCGTCCATCGCCGGGGTGATGGGAATTGGCAGCTCCATCGCCTATGCCGCATCCAAGGGCGCCATGAATACCATGACCCTGTCGCTAGCCCGTTTGCTGGCGCCTGAAATCAGGGTCAACGCCATCGCACCGGGCTTTATTACCGGCCGCTGGTGGTTGGAAAGACTGGGCCAGGACGCCTATGACAAGATGGTCGCGGGCGTGGAAGAGTCCGTGCCTTTGAACCACGCCAGCACGCCAGAGGACGTGGCCGAGGCGGCACTGTTCCTGTTGACCAACAACGCCAACATCACTGGCGAAATCCTGATTACCGACGGCGGCCACCATCTTGGCGGCGCGCCCTTGATTGCACGTTAGGTTCAACACAGACAGGCAGGCTATCCCAATGGCACGTATTGATTATGCAACGACCGACCATCTTAGCGACAAGGGCAAGGCCGTCATGGAGCGGGTCGGACACAAAAATCTGTTCCGCATGCTCTCCCATTCCGAGTCGCATTTGATCAACTATTGCCGCCTTGGCAATGCCATCCGCCATCATGGCGTGCTGGACCCGTGCCTGCGGGAACTGGCGATCACCCGCGTTGGGATATTGCTGGGCGCGGACTATGAGGTCATCGCCCACAAGAACATCGGCCGGAACGTCGGCATCCCGGATGTGCAAATCAAGGCGTTGGCGAATGGTGCCAAGAGTGACGCCTTCAATGAGGTGGAGAAAGCCATCCTAGATTATGCCGACGACCTGGTTGATAACGCCAGTCCAGGCGCCGGCGCCGGTGCGGCCTTCGAACGGGTCGCCGGATTTTTAAACCCGGAAGAGTTGGTCGAACTGACGCTGGCCATCACCTACTACATCATGACCTCGAAAATTCTGATCACCTTCGGGATAGATCTGGAAGCAGAGTAATCGAGGGAGACGAAGCTTGCATGGCAGATTGGCGAAAATTATTTCGGGCGGCGGCATTGCTGATCGGCCTGTTACTGGTCGGCTGCGCCGGGACCCCAGCGGCACAACAGGCCAAAACGGTGCCCGGGCCGACGATTTGGGTCATGAGCAGTGGCTGGCACAGCGATATTATTCTGCGCCGGGCCGATATCCCGCCGGGACGTATCCCAGAAACCACCGACTACGCCGAGGCGCGGTATTTCGCCTTTGGCTGGGGCGATGCCCGTTATTATCCGGCCCGCACCCCGACGGTAGGAATTGCGCTCCGTGCCATGGCCACGCCTACCCCGGCGGTAATGCATCTTACCGCGATCCCGACTATGCCAGAGAGCTTCTATCTCGAGGCCGAGGTACTGCGGCTGCCGGTCTCCGCCGCCGGCTTACAAGCGCTAATCCGCTATATTCATGAAGGATTTGACCGGGGCACGAACGCGCAGGCGTTGAAAAACGCCCCGGGGTTGTACCGGCACAGCGGTTTTTATCGTGCTATTGGGCGTTTTCATATGCTCAATACCTGCAATACCTGGACTGCGCGCGGCCTGATACAGGCGGGTCTGCCGGTGGGTCTAAGCCGGGCCATTCAGGCCGAGGCCCTGATGCGGGAATTACGCCCCATTGCCACCGGCGAGGCACCAGAGGCCAGCCCTGAATTGCGTAACTACTATTACCGCTAAAAGACTGCGCGGTCATTAAGCGTCAATCCCGCCTGCTTTTGGTTATGGGAATTTTTGCGGAACCGCGCCAGACAGGTGAGGCCAGAAGCCACAACAGGCTGGCAAGGAAAACCACTGCGAGAATAATATGCAGGGTGTCGGGCCTTATGGAGCCAAGCACGAAGCCCGTGCCAAGAGGACCCAGCGCCGCGCCGATATCCCGCCAGGTCTGGTTGCGGGCCAAGGGTTGCAGCACACCGCCTGGCGCGAACAGCGCTACCGCCGCCGGGATCAAGGTCCCCAAGGCGCCGCGGGCAAGCACGATGGCGAACGCGCCGGTATAAAGCCAGCCGAGGCCCACCAGCGCCAAGCCAATGGCAAGCAAGAAGGCGGCCGCGACCAGCGGTTTATGGACACCGAAGCGGTCGGCGATAACGCCGGACAGCGGGGCCGCGAGCATTTCGACTACCCGGCGCCCGGCAAAAATTAGCCCGCCGGAGACCATCGCTAATTCAAGGGCAATGTGTTCGGCCAGCATGATCGTGACCGTCATGGTAAAGACACCATCGACGCCGAAACCCATCCAGAAGATCAGAATATCTAGCCGGTCCGGCTTCGGCAGGGCGCTGGGCCGGTTTACTGCGGACGGTGGTGGATGAGAGAGCCGTGGTGGCAGCATAAAGGCGAGAAAAGCCGCGAGGCAAGAGACCAACGCAAGATAGAAAAACACATCGCGCGGCCCCAGAATGCCCGCGAGCCAGGCCCCACCCGTCAGCGCCAGCAGCGGGCCAAACTGTTCGATCGCCCGGCTGACACCGACGCGGGTACCGGTTTTCGCGCGATCCGATGCGGCATAGCCCAGCGCCACCAGCAATAACGCACCGTAGGATAGTCCCCATAGAATCCGCGCCGCCAACAGCGGCGCCCAGCCCTGAAACAGGCCGTACATCGCGGTCGAGACCACGGCCGTAACCGAGGCAAGAATGCAGAGATTGCGAATGCCGATGCGCTCTCCCAGCACCGCGAGGGCGCCATAGCTAAAAGTGCGCACGATGCGGTTGGCGGCCAGCAGCACGCCAACCCAGGCCAGGCTGACCCCGAATAAATCAGCGTTCACTGGAAGCACTATATAGATCAGCGCATCACCCAAAAGAGCCAGGGAAAGCGCGCCGGAAGAAAGCCAGAGACTACGCCAACTCTTATCTTGCGGGCCGTCGTCGTTGGTGGAGGAAAGGGCCATCGGCTTTCATATGACACAGACCTGACGCCGGCGGAAGCCGTCCCAAAAGTAATACAGTCAATTGTTCACCATTGGGCCACAATTACAGCGGCACGTCCGGCCGCGAAAGGCAACAGAAAAGGTGAAAATTATGCCATTGCCGCAGGACATTAGTCCCATAAACAGTAAAATGATGGATACCATCGCGCGCACCGGGTCCATGGATTGGATCGAGACCGTGCCTGGCAAGGCCTATTTGAAGATACTTTGGATCAGCCCGGATAGCGGCCGTTGGGCGGTAATGCTGCGATGGATGAAGGGTTATACCGCCCAGCCCCACAAGCACCTCTCCGGCGCCCATGCCTATATCCTCTCCGGCCGCCTGCAAGTGCGCGACGGCACGCTCGAGGCTGGCGACTTCATATACGAACCAAACGGCATGGTGCATGGCGAGACCATCGCATTTGAGGATACGGAATATCTGTTCATGTGCGATGGGCCGGTACTGTTTTTTGACGATAATAGCTTCACCGGCTATCGCGGTTGGGAGCAGCTGCAGCGCAATCAGGATCAGCAACGAGTGAAAGCCGCCGCAGAATAACGAGCCGAGGTAAAATTAGCGCCTATCCCTGACGCCGACCGGTACGTCAATGTTAAAA
>CAUZBE010000182.1:0-6430 GCA_963577885.1 Alphaproteobacteria bacterium | reverse complement strand
CATCGTTTGGCCGCCCTGGGTGCTGTGGTGACCCTTCGGCAAGCAGCGGATGGTGAGCCGTTCCGGACCGACGAAAACCACTGGATCCTAGATTGTGCCTTTGGTCCAACAATCTCTGATCCGCCCGGTCTGGCACAGACCCTTTCTGCCTTGCCCGGCGTTGTCGAGCACGGCTTGTTTTGCGGTATGACGGAATGCGTATTTCTGGGTACAGACGATCAGGTATCTATAATTACAGGCTAAACTTGCCGGAAAGCCCATTTTATGGCGTTACCATCGGGCTGGGAGGTGGTGGAAAGGACAATCTGCTGACTACGGCGAATACGGTCGCGTCGCCCCAGATAAACACTGCTTTCCATGGCCAATTCGGCACCGCTAGAACGAAATCGCCAGCCTTGGCCGTCACCTAGCCGCAACAGAACGGCAGAACCGCCGTGAACCGTAGAGGCTTGCACATCAGGGTGTAAATGGAATCGTACAGCAATGGCCTGCCTGGCGGCACCGGCATCAGATCCTGACGGCCCGCCTGCATCCAATCGGTCTTCCCCCCGAATGTCGCCACCCGAAGCATCCAGAAATAGCCGCCGACGATGGGTTACGCCAAAACGCTGGCGATAGCCATCGTGATGTAACTCTAGCCAGGTATTGCCCAATTCATCCTCGTGCCGGGCGCAATGAAGGCGGATTGGATCGGGGCCAAAATCACCATCTGCCGTTATCGGCCAGGCATTCGCGTTTTCGATATGCAGTGTCGAATGAGCGGCCGTCGCCCGGGCCGCCTCGCGCCATTCAGCGTTGCGCTGCCGCCCGCTGCCACAGTTGACGACGAGGCGCCGCTTGCCGATGGACAATTCAAACCCACCGCCACCGGCGTGGGCATGTCGGCCCCATTCGCCGGCCGGCGGCGCCCCTGTATCCGCCAAAAGAACCGCGCTGCCCGCCGTCATCCTTTGAAACCCAATTTGCATTGCGCTCAGCAACGCCCCGCCTTTAACACCGGCCCGGGTCAAGGTTACGTCCACGCTGTCACGGTTTTCCTCAAAACCGCCATTATACAACGCCAAACCACCGTCCCCGTGGCGCAGCCCCCGCAGCAGAGGCGCCATATGCGCGATTTTCATCTGCAACCAATCGGGAACAGATCGTCCCGAAACGCTGACCGCCTCGCGCAACATAATCAGCTGCCGTAACACCGCCATCAGATCCGACGGTGCACGGCTCAAAAAGCCCCCGTCGTCCAAAATCTGACCTGCGGCCAGGATTTCTAATCGCCGCATACCTTTCATCACGGCGTTGTCTTCCCCTGGCAAGGCCATGGCGCCATAGACAAGGCCCAGCAACGCCGATAATTGCTCTGTACCCAAACGCGCATCACTGGCTGTACGCTGCAGATGCAGCCACTGCACCACAAATGAGCCCAAAAAGGCGTCGACAAAATCCGTATCCGCCCCCCGCAAGAGAAAGCGTCCGTGGCCCAACCAAGCCGTCAGGCGTCGACCAAGTACGCCAGGAGACCAGGTTATCGGATCAATGTCACGACACAGGTTGGTCCAGGACCACACCAGCTGGCGGGCATGCGTCTGCGCCGTCTCCCCGCCCGATGCCGCGAAATGGCGTAGCCACCCAAAACTATGTAATTCAGAGAGCCATTCGCTATCATCAGGCCGCAAGCGCCAGGGTGGTTGGTTTGGCGCACTGGCTTCCCGTCCCGCAAAGCGATACCGGCCCCGGAATAATTCGTCCGCCAGTGTCGGCTCGCCTGGCCAAGGGTCGTGGGGCAGGAATTCCAACTGTTTAATCTGGCGCCGTTCCAGGGCAAGGCGGTACAAGCGAGTTCGATATCCAGCGTTCTTTAGCCGCCCCCAGCCATCATTCATGTCGTCGCGCTATTCCCGGCCCAAGCACGTATCAGTCGTTGATACGCTCAAATATTAACAGTTAAAGTGGTTGGATTGACTACCTGAATAACTTGCACGACTTCGGTTCGGAAATCGCTCTAAGCCGAAGTCGCCCGCAGTGCCTCAATATTGGCAGCGTAATGCGCGACACCGCCAGTGAAAGTCGCCGTGCCCGCTACCAATACATCCGCCCCCGCAGCGACAGCGGCCCCCGCGTTAGCCAGATTGATGCCCCCATCAACTTGCAAATCGGTCAAACGCCCAGTGGCATCTATGAGGCCTCTCAATTGCCGGATCTTTTCGAGTTGCCCTGGTATGAATGATTGCCCCCCAAATCCCGGATTGACACTCATCACCAAAACAAGATCCAGGTCTTCCAGCAACGGCTCAACTACCGAAATAGTCGTGCCCGGGTTCAGAGCCAACCCCGCCCGCGCACCCTGGTCTTTAATCAACTGAATAGTCCGGTGTAGATGAGCCCCCGCTTCGGCATGCACCGTGATGATATTTGCCCCGGCAGACACGAACGCGGGAATATAGGGATCCACCGGGCTGATCATCAGGTGCACATCAAAGGGCAGCTCGCTGTGCGGCCGGAGAGCGGCAACCACCGCCGGTCCGATCGTCAAATTAGGAACAAAATGTCCGTCCATGACATCAATATGAATGTAGTCTGCACCGGCCGCGCTCACCGCCCTAACTTCATCGCCCAACGCAGCAAAATCGGCGGAAAGAATTGACGGAGCGATGCGGGTCTTTTGTTGCATGGGCGTTAGGTAGCAGTTTGCCTTGTTCGCCGCAAGCCGATGGGGGCCATGACAAGCTAGCTGTTACGCTCCAGGCGACAGGCATAGAACCCGTCCATTCCACCCAGTTGATACGGCAAGGTGCGCATATCTCCTTGGGGCGTGATCAGATCATCCAAGTCAAACAATTCCGCGGCAACAATAGGCCGCCGTACAGCTGGTGCGCCCGATGACAACAAGGCTTCGATACGCTGCTCACCCTCTTCGGGCTGTAAGGAGCAAGTGACATAAACCAACGTCCCACCGGGCGCCAACATCGCCATTGCCGCCTGCAATAGTTGGTCTTGTAGTCCCGCGGATCGAACAATATCTTCGGACGTACGCAGATGCCAAATATCGGGATGTCGGCGAATAGTCCCCGTTGCGCTGCACGGGGCGTCCAAAAGTATGAAGTCAAAAGGCTTGGGCGGCTGCCAGGACAAAACGTCGGCAACCAATGCATCGGCCTGCAAATTCAGCCGATCGAGGTTTGATCGCAACAAAGCCAATCTTTTGGCTACATTGTCGATCGCTGTAACCCGCGCACCGGACGCCGCCAATTGAGCGGTTTTCCCTCCCGGCGCGGCGCAAAGGTCCAGCACTTCCCGGTCGGCTACCTGACCCAAAAGGCGCACGGGTAGGGCCGCGGCCGCATCCTGGACCCACCATTCTCCCGCCTCAAATCCAGGTAACTCCTGGATCGCTCCACCCGCCGCGCGACGCAGACTGCCTGTGACCAGAATTTCGCCATCCAAAGGCTGCGCCCAGGTACTGGCGTCACTTTTGAACGTCAGGTCCAGCGCCGGCTCTAACAGCATACTTGCGACCATTTGCTGCGCTGCCACGACACCATAAGCTGCTGACCAGGTCTGCCAGAGCCATTCGGGGCAATTCAGCCGTATGTCGTCCTGGTCGGCCAAAATGGACGCAGCGTCACGGGTCAACCGCCGCGAAACCGCGTTAACAAGGCCACTTAAATGGCGCTGGCGATGGCCCATCAGGCGGACGGCGCCGTCAGCCACGGCGTGGGCCGGAGTACCCAGGAACATGGCCTGGGCGGCGGCGAGGCGCAGGGCGTTAAGAGCCGGTTGCGCGGACCGATTCAAGGGTTTGTCGAGGCAGCGACCAATGGCATCATCAATTTGACCGAGGCGCCGCAACACGGTGACTACAAGCAGGCGCGCGAAGGCGCGGTCCCGTGGCGCCAATTCGGCCAACCGCCGGCCCGGTTCCAGTTCATCTGCCAAAGCCTGATCCAGCATCTGCCGCCGGTCCAGTATTTGGCTTAACAGCCGCGCGGCCGCACCCCGTGATCGATGCCCGGTATCACTCATCATTCATCACACATTCATCCCGCCAATCTGCACAATTCAAGGATAGCGCCTGTTCATGTACACTGGTACGTTCAAGCTCGATGGATATGTAGCCGAGCTGACCGCGTGATCAAGTCAGCCGCGTCCGCGACAGTACATTTCATAGGGAAGACAGGTTGGATGCCAACGAAATCACCCGGGTCAAAACAACATTCAAAACAAACTGGCAAACGCAAAATTAAACCAGCGACGAGCCAGGACAGGCAGAAGCCGGCCAAGGAATTTGGCGGACCAAAAGGTCTTGAACCCACCCGTTATGGTGACTGGGAGCGCAAGGGCATCGTTTCAGATTTCTAATAGCCCCCTGCCTGCCTTAGGTTCCACTCACACCACGGGCGAAAGTCCGCCGTCAACATTAATTGCCGTCCCGGTGATATAGGAACCCGCGTCAGAAGCCAGGAAACAAGCCATATTGGCAAATTCCTCGGCTGTACCCAGGCGGCCCAAGGGAACGCCGCGATCCACGGCCATGCTTGAAAGAAATTCATCCATGGGCGTGTCCGGCGCAAGAGCCTCCCACCTGCGCACCCATTGCCCACTTTCAATGACACCCGTGCATAAGGCGTTGACTAGGACGTTGTGGGGGGCGCCTTCGCCTGCTAAAACCTTGGTCAGCGCCATGCCGGCCGCCCGCGTCACAGCCGTCGGCGCACTGCCGCCCCGGGGTGCCTTTGCGGCGGTATTGAGAACATTAATGATCCGTCCCCATTTCCGCTGTTTCATGCCGGGCAACGCCAAACGGCACAGGCGCACCGCCGCCATCAGCTTCAAATCAATATCAAATTGCCAGGTCTCGTCAGATATCTCTTCAAATTTTCCGGTTTGTGAGGTGCCGGCATTATTGACCAGGATATCCACCTGGCCGAAATCTGACTGCACTTTATGGAACAAGTCCGTGATCTGCCCAGCGCCGCTGACGTCCGTCGAATAGGCCATGACGCGCTGACCCGTATCTTGGGCAATTTCATCGCGCGCCGCTTCCAACAGTTCCATCCGCCGGGCCGCAATCGCGATATTGGCTCCGGCCCGGGCAAACCCATGTGCCATGGCCCGACCCAGTCCCTCACTGCCACCGGTGATCAGAGCCACCCGCCCATCCATGCGTATTTCCATAATATCCTCCCAAAGCCGCCATATCCAAGCGGACATCTTACAATCCATCCATCGGGATTGAAGTCCTATTGTGGCGTGACGCAGTCGCCATTACCACGTTTGTTGCCACGCATGGGCATATTCACACAGATTTCACACGAAGCGGTTTCAACTGCCAATAATGTTCCCATCAAGATAGGGACAGCAGTCGCAAAGCCGACCTAGAAGGCCTATACAGGGCGCGAGAATTCTCTTCCAACTGCTCTTCCAACCGCGGAGATGCCGCATGAGTCAAAAATCTGCCGATACGGCCAACGACCTGGATTTGTTGTCTGACCTTGTCGCTAAAGCAAAGCGGGCGGGGGCGGACGCCGCCGACGCAATTTTGTTTGAATCAACCTCACTAGAGGTTAGTTACCGTCTTGGCGCCCGCGAGGATTTGGAGCGGTCGGAAAGCAAAGATCTGGGTCTGCGAATTATTCTTGGACAAAAACAGGCCATCGTTTCCTCCACGGATATATCCCCGGCGAGCCTGGAAGAGTCGCTCCAGCGGGGCCTGGCAATGGCTGCGTCCATGGCTGACGACCCCTATTGTGGCTTGGCGGAAACGGACCGCCTGTGCAAGAAAATTCCCGATCTGGACCTCTACGACCCCACCGAACCAACGCCAGAGTTTCTATACCAGATGGCAGCGGAAGCAGAGGCAGCAGCGCTGGTGGTCGAGGGAGTTAGCAATTCAGAAAGCGCCGGTGCCGGTTGGGGCACCAACCGCATCGCCTTGATCACATCCAACGGTTTCGCAGGTGGTTACGCCACGTCATCCCATTCGCTGTTCGCATCGGTTATCGCTGGCGAAGGCACGGGGATGGAGCGCGACTATGATTTTACCTCGGCTCACCATGCCGCCGATCTGGCGGCCGCTGCAAACATAGGAACCGCCGCGGGCGAACGGGCCGTAAGGCGCCTGAACCCGCGCAAAGTTGAAAGCCAGAAATTACCGGTGGTTTTCGATCCTCGCGTCGCCCACTCCTTGCTAGGGCACTTTACCGGCGCCATCAGTGGTGCATCGGTGGCACGCGGCACGTCGTTTTTGAAGGATAGCCTCGGGAAAAAAGTGTTCGCGAACGGCATAACGATTGTCGACGATCCCCATCGGCCACGGGGCTTGGCGTCAAAGCCGTTTGACGGCGAAGGCGTAGAAAACCGGAAATGGCTGTTGGTGGAGAATGGTGAATTAACGACCTGGATTATGGATTCGGCGGCGGCCCGGCAATTGGGTCTC
>CAUZBE010000181.1:0-6441 GCA_963577885.1 Alphaproteobacteria bacterium | reverse complement strand
TGATGAATGTGGGACGCTTCGCCGCAGGTGGCGCGGGTCTGGGAAGGCGGTAGGCCGTTAACCCGGACCGGGGCGGAGGCCGAGGGCGTGGACGATTGGAAAGACTGGGAGCTGGTCGCGCCCACGGCCCTGTCGGACCCAAGGGAACCCGAACCCCGCGCCTTGAGCCGGGTAGAGATTGGCGAAGTGGTCGAACGCTGGGGCCAGGCTGCCGCGCGGGCCGATGCTGCTGGTTTCGATATCCTGGAAATCCATGGTGCCCATGGCTATCTGATCCACCAATTCCTCTCGCCCGCGGCTAATTTGCGCAACGATGACTATGGCAGTTCGGACGCCAACCGCTGCCGCTTTGCCCTGGAAGTAACGGAATGCGTGCGTGCCAACTGGCCCGACGATAAGCCGTTATTTTTGCGCCTATCGGTCGAAGATGATGCCGGCTGGGGCCCGGATGAGAGCGTCGCCCTGTCCCGCATCGTCAAGACCATGGGCGTTGATGTCATCGACTGTTCCTCGGGTGGCATGCGGGGTTCGCCGGTGGTGGGCACCGGCCCCGTCGGCTATGGCTACCAAGTGCCCTATGCGGCCAAGATCCGCGCGGAAGTGGACATGATGAGCATGGCCGTGGGCTTGATGGTGCACGCCGATCAGGCAGAGAAAATTCTACAAAACGGCGAGTCTGACCTGATCGCCCTGGCCCGAGAATTTCTCTACAATCCAAATTGGGCCCCGGACGCTGCCCATAAACTGGGCCTGGACAACCCCTATGACCTGATGCCCAGCGCCTACCAATTCTGGCTGGAAAAGCGCGCCAGCGCCACCCAGGAGTTGACCCCATCTACCCATCAAAAGGGCCTTGATGGCATTGGGTAAAGGAGACGCCGGACCTGACGCTGCAAGAGTTGTCACAGCGCCTGCATGAGGTCTATGACGTGGTAGCGCCAACATCGACAATTGATGACTGGTGCCGTGCCCGGAACATCAGCTTTAAAAAAATCCGCACACGCCAGTGAACAGGAACGCCTGGATGTGCAAGCGGCGCGCTCAGTTTGGCGCAAACGCCTAGCCTGGCTGCTTGCCCATCCCAAGCAGATCGACAAGATCGTGTTCATTGATGAACCCGGGATCAACACCAAAATGGCGCGCTTGCGCGGATGGTTGCCGCCATTCCTCACGGCCACTGGAAAACCATGACCTTTATCGCCGGATTGCGCTGTGATGGCCTGACCGAGCCCCGGGTGATTGAGAGCACCATGGACGGCGATGTGTTCGAGCGATACATCGATACGCAACTGGCCCCAACCCTTCAGAAAGGCGATGCCGTTGTGCTCGATAATCTGCCGGCGCACAAGCGTGACGATGCCAACCCAGCCGTCGGGAAGCGCGGTGCATGGTGTCATCCGCCATACCGGCGAATAGCGGAATTTGTTTGAGCTGATCAAAGTCGGCGAAACGAATACCCGGCCACCGCTCGAAGGTTTCGCGATCGACCTTCGCCATCAGAAAATTCCGTCTCCGCCAACGCAGCTGGATGCAAAAGCCGCCTCAGGATAATACCGCCTCGCCCTCGATCTCGACCATGGCGTTGGGATCGATCAGGCGGCTAACCTCGATCAAGGTCATGGCCGGGAAATGCTTGCCCAGATGGGTCCCCCAGGCCGCGCCGACGGCCGCGCCGGCTGCCTTGAAGGCATCAACATCGGTAACGAAGGCGCGCATCATGACCAGGTTTTCCGGTTCGCCGCCCGCTGCCCGCAGCACCGTGATCATATTACCCATGGCCCGCTCCCACTGCCCGCCGAAATCCAAGTCTGGATCCACGGGCTTGTTACCATCCGTAGCAGCGATCTGTCCGGCGATGCGCAGGACGCGGCTGCCGGTCGCGGCGACGCCATAGGAGAAACCTCGGGCCCGGTTCCAGCCCTCGGGCAAAATGGCTTGATAATCAATGTCGCTCATAATTTTTTCCAATTGCTTTCATCGCTGTGGAGAAGCTAACCCAGGTGGGGGGTCCTTCTCCAGCCTTGATTGACCACGCCCAACGCCTATGCTGCGCGCACGGAATTGTCCAACGCTAATTAAACGAGCCCTAGTTGTCCCAAATTAAGCAACCGGTCTTCAACGCTACGCCCATCGCGCTGGCCCTGATCGCCGTAAATGTCGCTATTCATGTGCTCCGCATGGTTTTGCCGGAACAATGGTCGAGCATCGCCGGCACGCTGGGCGGTTTTTCGCCACCCTGGTTTCTGGCCATCATTACGGGCGCGGATTCACCCTATAGCGTAATCCTATTTCTCTCTCCCCTCACCTACGCGTTTCTACATGCAGATCTTTTGCATTTGACCATCAATATGGCCTTTTTGCTGGCGTTCGGCACACCCATGGAGCGGGAGTTGGGGCGGCGCAGGTTTCTTGGCCTCTACGTCGCCTGTGCCTTGTTCGCCGCCGGGGCTAGCATCGCGATGTATTTATATAGTCACGAGCAGACCATCATGGTCGGCGCCTCAGGTGCCGTTTCGGGCCTGTTCGGCGCCGTCCTGCGTCTGACCACCCGTCGTGCCTGGCTAGTGATTGTCATCTTCATCGTCAGCAATGTGATCCTGGGTTATACAGGTCTGCCCGGCAGCTCAGGCGAGGTGCGGGCCATCGCCTGGGAAGCCCATATTGGCGGTTTTCTGGCGGGCTTTGTTTTGTTTCCACTGTTTAATGGCCTGGGCCGGCAATCTGGAAGGGGGAGATCATGAAAATTACCCGGCTACGTACGCAGCATGTACAAATCCCATTTGACAAGCCGATCCGCACGTCCATTCACCGGGTCGACTCCATAGCCTGTGTGTTGTTGCAGGTGGACACAGACGAAGGCCTGGTCGGCGAGGGCCTGGTCTGGTCTCTGGGTGTGGGGCGCCTACCCGTTCTAGATGCTATGATCCATAGCCTGGCGCCCAAGGTGGTGGGACGGGATCCTCATGAGCACGCGGGTTTGTGGGGCGAGATGTGGCGTGACGTCAATTTCTTCGGCCATAAAGGCATTACCCTATTTGGCATTTGCGCCATCGACATGGCCCTGTGGGATTTGGTTGGCAAGGCCCATAACCTATCCGTCTGCCGACTGTTGGGGCAAAGCCGCGACCGCGTCAGGGCCTATCATTCGGGCGGTCTGTGGGTATCGCTATCGATTGACGAACTGCAAGCCGAGGCCAAGGATTTCCTGGCCCAGGGCTACCGCGCCATGAAGATGCGCCTGGGCAAACCGACGGTCGCGGAAGACATCGAGCGGGTGGCGGCGGTACGCGAAGCCATTGGCCCAGAGATTGACCTGATGGCCGACGCCAATCAGGGCTTCACTGTAAATCATGCCATCCGCATGGGCCGGGCGCTGGAGCCCTATAACCTGGTCTGGTTCGAGGAACCGGTGCAGGCCTACGACCTGGCGGGTTCGGCCAGGGTCGCGGCCGAGATCGATACCCCCATTGCCAGCGGCGAGACCGAATACGCCCGCTACGGCTTTCGCGATATGTTGGAGCGCCAATCGGCCGATGTGCTGATGCCCGATCTGGAGCGGGTTGGCGGCATCACGGAATTCGTTAAGGTAGCGCATATGGCCGACGCCTTTGATATCCCGGTCTCACCCCATCTCTATACGGAACACTGTTTGCAGCTTTGCGGGGCCTTGAGCAATATTAGCTATTCCGAGATGATGCCCTGGTTCGCTCCTTTGTATAACGAGGCCACGGAACTGGTGGAGGGCGATCTGTTGGTCCCAGATCGACCGGGCCTAGGCTTTACCTTTAATCCCGACGCCATTGGGCGTTACCGAGTGAACGCGTGACGTTACAAAGAACGGAGTTAGACTATGAAAATCGGCAAGGTTGAAAGCTTTCTCGTACAGCTCCCTTACACCACGGGCGGTGCCAATAAATGGGGTGATATGCATTGGACTACCCTGGATTACGTGATGATCCGGATCGAGACGGAAAGCGGCCTGGTCGGTTGGGGCGACGGCTTCGGCTATGGCTCGGCACGGGCCACCAAGGCGGCAGTGGATTACATGATCGGTCCCAGCCTGATTGGCCGGGACGCGTCGAACATCGCCGGCATCTCCCATGACCTGCAACAGGAAAACCATATCTGGGGCCGCTATGGCGTGACCATGTTTGCCATTTCCGGCGTTGATATCGCGCTGTGGGATATCGCCGGCAAGGCCGCCGGACTGCCCCTCTCGCGCCTTCTAGGCGGGGCCCGGCGAACAGAGATCCCGGCCTATGCCTCGCTATTCAAGTACAACGATCCCGACCTGGTCACCGAACATTGCCAAAGGGCTCTGGGTGAAGGCTTCAAATCCATCAAGCTGCACGAAGTCGCTGAACCTCAGGTCCGCGCTGCCCGCGTGGCCATAGGCGACGGCATCCCCCTGATGGTTGATACCAATTGCCCCTGGACCCCCTGGCAAGCCAAGGAAAAGGCTCTCGCCTTCAAGCCTTATGATCTGCATTGGCTGGAAGAGCCTATCTTCCCACCGGAAGATTTTGACAGCCTGGCCCGCCTAGGCCTGGAGGTTGATATCCCGCTGGCGGCCGGGGAAAACGCCTGCACCGCATTTGAATTTCAAAAAATGATGGAGGCCAGCGCCGTGACCTACGTCCAGCCCAGCGTCACCAAGGTCGGCGGCATTACCGAATTTCGCAAGATCAACACCCTAGCCGAAATTCACGGCACGACGGTGATGCCCCATGCGCCCTATTTCGCGCCCGGCCTGCTGGCCACCCTGCACCTGCTATCGACCATGCCCGATGAATGCCTAGCCGAAACCTTCTATTACAAAACCCTGGAAGCTAGCCTGTATGGCGATGCCATCGTAGCTAAGGATGGCAACATCACCGTCCCCACGGGCCCCGGCCTGGGCCTGGAGCCTGATCTGGATGTAATCCGCGACTACGCCGCCAAGGACTAGTCCAAATTCAATATCCACCAAATCAGGACTAGCTTTTCTTGTTCACGCCAGTGCGTCCGGAGCATTCTCATCCTGAAATTTCTCCGGTCTTGAGAATTAGAGAAATTTTTCTAATCACCCAGAATTGTTTCGCAATTCTCATTCATTCAGAATTATTCTAAGCGCACGGCTACACAAGGTTGGCGTACAAAAACCCCGGGCCGCCGTCGCGGCCTTAACTGCGCATTTCAATTTTGAAAGTAGTTTAGGATTAACGCGACGGCGCCGACACCCATTCACTGGTTCTGACGCAGGTGCTCCAGCACTGACTCGAGGGATTCGACGTCGCCGAATTTAGCGTCGATGTCATACAGGTTCCATTCCACGGCGCCGGCGATACGGTCGCCGATGCACTCGCGTACGACAATGGGGCGGAAACCATCGGCGATGGCGTCTTCCACCGTGGCCCGGATACAGGCGCTGGCTGTAGCGCCGGTCACGACCACGGTATCGACGCCACAGGCGTTGAGGTAGCTGTTCAGATTGGTGCCGCGAAAGCCGCTGGCCTGTTTCTTGACGATCAATAGCTCGTCCTCCCGGCGTTCCAGGCGGTCGTCGATCTGCACGGCGTCGGAGCCCGCGCGCAACACCTCGGCCGGGATCTTCTTGCCCCACAGCCCCATGTCACTGTGCTCGCCCTCGACAATGTCATAGGCCGTGGTGGTGAAGACGATGGGCAAGCCCTTGGCGCGGAACGCGGCGAGGACCTGCTGCACCGCAGGGATAACCGTATCCATGCCCTCGCAGGTGAACGCATTGCCCTCGCGGGTCCAGGCATTGGCCAGGTCGATATTGACCAGGGCCGGCTTTTTGCCCCAGCCGATGCGCCGCTCGAAACCGCGCGCCTGATAGAGACTGCTGTCAGTCGCGAACAATTTGTCCAACGCCGCCCTAATTTCCGGATCCATCTAATTTTCCTTCTTCTCCTGGCCACATTTTCCAGGTGCGCATCAATCTGGTATCGACCAGGCACCATGAGATTATGGGCGCGGTGGCAATGGTTCAGCTTGCCTGCCCTCAGCATTCGAAACTAGGGTATGGGCGGACGGTTGGCAATTTTGATCCGTCCATTGGACACATAATCAATTGTCGGTGGTGGGAGTGCCTTGAAATATGTCGAGTGAACTTATGGCTTCCAGGTCGGAGGCAGGCTGCAATTTGGCCGAGACGGCCCTGGACAATGCCCGCGCGGTGGCACCGGTGCTACGCGCCGCCGGCGACCAGATCGAGGCCGGGCGAGCCTTGCCGCCAGACGTATTGTCCGCCATGCATGCGGGTGGTCTGTTTCGCCTGACCCTGCCGAGACGTCATGGCGGGGCGGAATTGTCGCTGCCGCAATTGGCCCAGGTGACCGGCATCATTGCCGGGGCGGATGCGTCCGCCGGCTGGTGTCTGGGACAGTCAATGGGCTGCGCCATGTCGGCGGCTTACATGGACGAAGCGCCCGCGCGCCA
>CAUZBE010000180.1:0-6494 GCA_963577885.1 Alphaproteobacteria bacterium | reverse complement strand
GCCAAGGTTCCCTCGGTCATCGTTGGCGAGAGGGCCGGCATGGTGATAATGATGGGCATGTCGCGAATTCCCGTGTTTTGCTCTTGCCTCAGAGGCGCATGATACTAGCGATAGCAGACCGCCTTGGCGGCGGCGGCGATGGCAGTGGCATCTGGCACGGCCAGTTTTTCTAGATTGGCCGCATAGGGCATAGGCACATCCGCCCCGCCAATGCGGGCGACCGGCGCATCCAGATCGTCAAAAGCCTGTTCCATCAGGCTGGCGGACAGTTCCGCACCAATGCCGCAGGCAAGCCAGCCTTCCTCTACCGTGACACAGCGGTTAGTTTTGCGTACGGATCGCAGGACGGTAGGTAAATCCAGTGGCCGGACCGAACGCAAATCGATCACTTCAGCCGCGATGCCATCCGCCGCCAACAGCTCGGCCGCCTCCAGGGCCCAGCCGACGGAAATGGAAAACGCCACGATGGTGACATCCGTGCCCGGCCGGGCGACGCGCGCCTGGCCAATGGGCACCGTAAAATCGTCTAGCACAGGCACCTCGAACGATTGGCCGTACAGCAATTCGTTTTCTAAAAATATCACCGGATTGGGATCGCGAATAGCGCTTTTCAACAACCCCTTGGCGTCAGCCGCCGTATAGGGCGAGACCACCTTCAGGCCCGGACAATGGGCATACCACGAGGCGTAACATTGGGAATGCTGGGCCGCCACCCGAGAGGCGATGCCGTTTGCGCCGCGAAAGACGATGGGACAGCCCATCTGGCCGCCGGACATATAGAGGGTCTTGGCCGCCGAATTGATAATTTGATCGATCGCCTGCATGGCAAAATTAAATGTCATGAATTCAACAATGGGCCGCAGGCCGCTGAACGCTGCGCCAACCCCCAAACCGGTAAAGCCGTGTTCGGTAATCGGCGTATCGATCACGCGGCGGGACCCGAACTCCTGTAACAGGCCCTGGCTGATCTTATAGGCGCCCTGGTATTCCGCGACCTCCTCGCCCATGAGGAAGACATCGTCATTGCCACGCATCTCTTCCGCCATGGCATCCCGCAGGGCGTCGCGCACGGTCATGGTGAGCATCTGGGTACCGGGCGCGAAATCAGCTTCGGCAATGGCTTCGGCCTTTAGGACGGGCGCGGCCGATGGCGCCGCGATCGCTGGCATGGGATCGGGCGCTGGTTCAGGCGCTGACACCGCCCGCGGGGCAGCCACGGCCGTAGCATTCATGGCGCCGTCAAGAACGGAGGCGTCCTCGCCCTCCAACAACAGGATCGCGATGGGGGTATTCACGGCGACATTCTCGGTACCGGCGGCGATGAGGATCTTGCCCAACACGCCTTCGTCAATGGCCTCCACTTCCATGGTGGCCTTGTCGGTTTCAATTTCCGCGATCATGTCACCCGGCGCGACCTTTTCACCTTCGGTGACCAGCCAGTTGGCCACGGTGCCTTCCATCATGGTTGGCGAGAGGGCGGGCATGGTAATGGTGATGGGCAAGGCCTATGCCTCCACCAGAATATCTGTGTAAAGCTCCGCTGGATCCGGTTCGGGGCTGTTTTGCGCGAACTCCGCCGCCGCCGTGACAATATCCTTAATCTCCCGGTCCAGGGCCTTCAGCGCTGCCTCATCGGCGCATCCCGCTTCCAGGATTCCCACGCGTAGATGATCGATGGGGTCGCGCTCGGCCCGCACCCGTTGCACTTCCTCCTTGGTACGGTATTTCGCCGGATCTGACATGGAATGGCCGCGGTAGCGGTAGGTCTTCATCTCCAACAGGATCGGCCCCTTGCCGCCCCGAACGTGTTTAACCGCCTCATCTCCGGCCGTCTTGACCGCCAGCACATCCATGCCGTCGACCTGGACGCCGGGTATCCCCAGGCTTTCGCCACGGCTGTAAAGATCGGTCTGGGCCGAGGCGCGGCCCACCGATGTTCCCATGGCGTATTGGTTGTTCTCGACAATAAAAATCACCGGTAATTGCCACAGCGCTGCCATGTTGAAGGATTCATAAACCTGGCCTTGATTGGCCGAACCATCGCCAAAATAAGTCAGGGAAAGCCGGTTGCTGCCGCGGTATTTATGGGCGAATGCCAAGCCCGTGCCGATCGGCACCTGGGCCCCAACGATGCCATGCCCGCCGTAAAAATTCTTCTCCTTGCTGAACATGTGCATGGAGCCGCCTTTGCCCTTGGAATAGCCGCCGGCGCGCCCGGTTAATTCCGCCATCACGCCCTTGGCGTCCATGCCGCTGGCCAACATATGGCCGTGGTCGCGGTACGAGGTCAGCAGCGTATCGCCGTCGTCAATAGCGGCCTGCATGCCGGCCACCACCGCTTCCTGGCCGATGTAGAGGTGGCAGAAGCCGCCGATCAGGCCCATGCCGTACATCTGCCCGGCCTTTTCCTCGAACCGGCGGATCAGCAGCATCTGCCGGTATAGATCCAGCACCACGTCCGCACTGGCCTTGGTGATTGGTAAGGGCGCTGGCGCCTTGCGCCGGCGCAACACCGTCTTTGCCGCCTTGGCCCCGGAAACCTTGGCCGCCGGTCCGTTATTGTTAGCCGTTTTTGCCACGACAGCCCCGTTCGCAATTGATGCCCATTGACATTCCAAGATATTAGTGAAGCGTCAAAACTCTTTGTAATACAAGGAGAATTTATGAATTAACTGAATTATGATTAATTTAGTCTTAAGGAATCACGGACCGCCACGGCAGGCAAGCTGTTGACGTGTCTTCCTTATCCGGCCTGGGCCGGGCTTATGGGGTATAAATCACGATGTCGTCAGGATGGGCCAGGCCCAGGATTTGGCGCGCTTGTTCGTCCAGCATATCGCGGTCCAGGTGTTCGGGCCGCAGCAGGCCAACACGGCGGGCCAGTACCTGCTGGACTTCGTCGCTTTCCCGCAAAGCTATTTCGGTTCGTTCTAAATTCGCGTTGAGGCGCAGATAGGCGATAATGCCGCGTTCACCTTGTACGGTGTGATAGCCGAAATAGAGCAACGCGCAAAAACCCAGGCAGGGCGTGATTGCCCTGCGCAAACTGCGTCGTAAATCATACCAAAGTCCCATGTCAGCGGAAACGAATCACATACCGCGAATCAGATCAAGCAAAAATACGCCGCTAGTTCAACATGTTACGAAAGATTCCGGAATGATCACCTTATGTTCATGCTTTGATTCGCCGCATTTGAATCTACGCCAGGCATCGAAGCCGCCGCGTCGACCACCGCAGATCTGGTTGAGGCTCGTGCCGGACTGAGGCACACTGTTGGGGTAAATTCAATCAAAATTTTGGGAGCGCGTTAGATGGCCAGCAATCATATAGATATGAGCGGCAAGATAGTTTTGATTACCGGGGGCAGCCGGGGTTTAGGTAGGGCCATGGCCCTGGGCTTCGCGGAGGCTGGGGCAGATTTAATCATCACCTCGCGCAAGATCGTCTCCTGCCAGGCCACGGCGGCCGAGATCGAGGCCCTGGGACGCCAGGCCATGGCGTACGCCTGTCATGTGGGCCATTGGGATCAGGTCGATGCCCTGGTGGAAGCGGCCTACGAACGCTTTGGCCGGGTCGATGTGCTGATCAACAACGCCGGCATGTCGCCCCATTATGGCTCCCCGGCGGAGATTACGGAGGCATTATACGACAAAGTGCTGGACGTGAACCTGAAAGGGACCTTCCGCCTTTGCGCCAATGTGGGTCAGCGCATGGTCGACGGCGACGGTGGCGCCATCATCAACGTCTCCTCCGGCGCCGCGATCCGCCCAACCAAGGACGTCATCACCTACGCCGCCGCAAAGGCCGGGGTCAACGCCATGACGGAAGCCTTCGCCGATGCTTACGGCCCCAAGGTACGGGTCAATTGCATCATGCCCGGGCCATTTCTGACCGACATCTCCAAAGCCTGGGACATCGACGCCTTCAACAAACGGGCCGAGACTTCGATCGCCATGCGGCGCGGCGGCGAGGCCGGAGAAGTCACCGCCGCGGCCCTTTATTTTGCCTCCGACAGTGCCAGTTATACGACCGGCGCGATCCTCAGAATTGATGGCGGGACAAGATAGCGCGCCCTACCAGGTTTCCTTAAAGGGCCGCAATTCGACGTTGAAGGACCAAGCCGAGCGGGGCTGTTGGGCGACCCAGTAGATGCCTTCGGCTAGATCGTCGGGCTGGGCGAAGTCTTCGTCCCGATATTCCGGATTACGCCGCCGGGTCCAGCGCAAGTCGATCGTCGCGTCGATCACCACATAGGCCACGTGGATACCCTTGGGCCCCAGATCCCGGGCGATAGCTTCGGCTAGAATGCGTTGGGCCGCCTTGGTCGGGGCGAAGCCGGCGTAACCAGGCTTGCCGCGCCAGGCGGAGGTATTGCCGGTAACAATTATGGCGCCCCTGCCCTGTTCGATCATGGCCGGCGCCACGGCGCGGGCGAGATACAGCAGGCTCATGGCATTGACGCGGAAGTTTTCCTCCACATCGCCCGGATCAATTTCCATGAAAGTGCCGAAGGTGCCGCGGGCCGCATTATGGATCACCACAACCGGCGCGCCCAGTTCGGCCCGGCATTTCGCCACAGCCGCTTCCACGGCATCCGGGTCAGTCACATCGCAGGGAATGGCCAGGCTCCCATCCAGTTCCGCCTCGAACTCCTTCAGTCGGCTTTCGGAGCGGGCCAGCAACGCCACCCGATAGCCGGCGGCGGTGAAACGCCGGGCCACGGCGCCCCCCGTGCCACGGCCGACGCCGGCGACCAGTGCGACGGGGGCACTCATGTCAGCACTACCGAGGCGCCGGCATAGTGGGCCTGGGGACCGAGTTCCTCCTCGATCCGCAGCAATTGGTTGTACTTAGCCAGGCGGTCGGAACGGGCCAGGGACCCAGTCTTGATCTGGCCGCAATTGGTCGCCACCGCCAAGTCGGCGATTGTAGCATCCTCGGTCTCGCCCGATCGGTGGGACATCACCGCGCGGTAGCCAGCCTTGTGGGCCATTTCTACCGCGTCCAGGGTCTCCGACAAGGTCCCGATCTGGTTCACCTTAATCAGAATGGCGTTGGCCACGCCTTTCGCAATCCCCTCGGCTAGACGAACCGGATTGGTGACGAACAGATCGTCACCAACCAATTGCACCCGATCGCCAATCGCCTTGGTCAGGGCTTCCCAGCCGGCCCAGTCATCCTCGGCCATGCCGTCCTCGATCGAAATGATCGGATAGCGGTTGGCGAGGTCCTGGTAATAGGCTGCCATTTCTGCGCCATCCAGCAACTTGCCCTCACCGTCCAGGTGGTATTTGCCGTCCCGGTAAAATTCGGTGGAGGCCGGGTCCAGGGCTAGATAAATGTCTTCGCCGGGGCAGTAACCAGCGGCTTCTATGGCTTTCATGACAAAGCCCATGGCCTCGTCGGCGCTGTTTAGCATCGGGGCAAAGCCACCCTCGTCGCCCACGTTGGTGTTGTGACCGGCGTCCTTCAGGGCGCCGCGCAGAGTATGAAAGACTTCCGCCCCCATGCGCAGGGCTTCGCGAAAGCTGTCTGCGCGCACGGGCATAATCATGAATTCCTGGATATCGATGGGGTTATCGGCATGGGCCCCGCCATTGATAATATTCATCATGGGTACCGGCAGGGTCCGCGCGCCAACACCACCAACATATCGGTACAGGGGCAGGCCGGCATCCACGGCGGCCGCCTTAGCCACCGCCAGGCTGACGCCCAGGATAGCATTAGCGCCCAAATTAGCCTTGTTCGGAGTGCCATCCAGATCGCACATAATGCCATCAATACTGGCTTGATCATCCGCATCCAGGCCGGACAAGGCATCGAATAGATCCCCATTCACGGCATCGACGGCGTCCAGAACCCCCTTGCCGAGATAACGCGCGCCGCCATCGCGCCGCTCCACCGCCTCGTGAGCGCCGGTTGATGCCCCCGATGGCACGGCGGCCCGGCCAAAGGCGCCGCTGTCCAGGGTGACGTCAACTTCGACCGTGGGATTGCCCCGGCTGTCGAGAATTTCCCGCCCAACGATATCGATAATAGCACTCATGTTTTCATCCCCGTTGCTGGCCAAATACAGTTTGCAGGTGATCTAACGCCTTGGCGGGATGCTGTCAAAGACCCTGCCACAAGGCCCACATTAACAATGCAGCTACCACATAATGGCCAACCCGATGACCGCCGCCACGGCGTTGCAAAACCGGGCCTAGGAAACTAACCCTGGGCTTCAATCGTTCGTCCAGCCGGCCCCGCCCCAGGGGCGTTATAGCCGCGGTCAGGCGTTCGTCCAGATAACGGCTAACCTCGGCCAGGGATTCCCGGCTTGGCCGTATGCCGTATTCGTGGGCCGGTGGTTGATTGATGTCGTTATGAAAATAATCCTTGATGACCTGGAAACGGCCGGCCAGGTAGGTGCGCGCCTTGGTGATCAATAGGGCTGGCTCTATCTCCTGCTGCGCGGCGTTCGAGGCATCGCGCAGGCAAACATCAGCCGTCT
>CAUZBE010000179.1:0-6514 GCA_963577885.1 Alphaproteobacteria bacterium | reverse complement strand
TCGGTGGCCATATGCTCCCGCAGACCCGCTCGGGCGCGCAGAATGGCGGCTGCCAAATCAGGCCGGTCCTGTGGATCAATGGTGCCGCGCAGGCCGAATTGATGGATCTCCTCATCCATGCCTATCAGCTTCAGCGCGGCCAGGCCAGCCTGCCGCAACGCGGCAGCGTCCTCGACCCCTGCCGCGGCATAATCGATCCAGTCGGCTTCAGGGTCGTATTCCATATTGCCGGAACGCCGGGCCTCGTCGACGTAGACCGCGCGATGTTTGGCCCCTGCCGCGTCAGTTTCGGCCGCGCGCTGGGGCCGATGCTTCAGGCCTAGAAACAAGTTATCGGCAATTGTGCCGGCGAAAATAAAAGCGGAGGCACCTACATGAGCAATGCGCCGGCCCGTTACCGCTTCGGGCAAAAGGGCAGCATCGCGCCCGCCTAGGCCAATGTTGCCGTTGTCCGGATCCAACAAGCGCGCCAGCAACAAGGTGAGCTCGTCCTTGCCGCTGCCCCCCGAGCCGACAATGGCGTACCGCTTATCAAGCGCTAGGCGCAGGGACACGCCATCGACCACCGGCGCCTCCTGATCATCATTCAGGCTTAGATTGGTGGCGGTCAGCTCGCCCGTCAGGGGCCCCAGGTCGTCGGGTTCCATCAACTGGTAATCAGGCTCGCGCATACCGGCCGGTCCGAACTGACTGACCACTTGTTCATATTTAATCGAGGCATTCGCCTGCATCTGGTAATAGGTCAACAGCTCCTTCCAGGGCGCGGCCAGGTCTTTATGGGCGGCGATGGCGGCCACCAGGGTGCCAATTGCCAGTTCGCCTGCAATGACGAAATAGCCGCCGATGGAATAGAACGCGAATGGACCCAATTGTTGGATGCAGTTGTTGAGAAACTTGATAACAAATTTCTTCCGATAAATACGCTCGCGTACCCCATAGATCCAAAACAGCTGGTTGGAGAAATCCGTCAGCACGAAGTTGGACGTATCATGGGCATGCGCCTCCTGCGCGCCCTGTACGGTCTCCCCTATCTTGTCCGATAGCCGGCGCACCCGAGCCGTGCGCTCCTTGCCCAGCAGGTTCACCTTGACCTGCAATTTTGGGATCAACCACAGTTGCAACGGATAGAGCGCCACCGCCGCCATCGCCATGCGCCAATCCTGCAAGAACAAAAAGGTCAGGATAGTCGCCAGATAGCCGCCCTGAAAAGCCGGCAGGGAAAAGGCATCGCCAATGAAACCGCCCAGAGGCTCTACCTCGGCCGTGATCATGGGAATGATCTCGCCCTGGCTCATCTTGCGGAACGTCGGCAGCGGAAAGCGCAGAACGCGGGCATAAAGCTCATAGCGCAGGCGCCGCAACATTCGTTCGCCCGTCAGGCCTTTGTATACGTTGATGACGTATTTGACGCCTTGATTGATACCCACCAATAGCAAGAACGCCGCACACAGAATATACAAATAGGGGACCTGATCGACGACAAGGTCGAAGGGCCCGAGCAGGGGAATTTCAACACCGAACAGGGAAATCGTCAATTTTTCGGCGAGATTTAGGGGATATTCGACGCCGAGGCCCTGAATAGCCTCGTTGATAATAGTTTTTGGAACTTCGTAAAACAAATAGAGAAACGGCAGGGATACCGCAGACATTAACGTCATATTGATCTGCTGCCGACGTGAAAAACGCCAGACATAACCATAAATATTCTTTTCCATGGGCCGCAGCAGCTCCCCACAATACTAGTTGAACAATTCATCAAATTGTTCGCCAATCACCGGCGGGGATAGATTAACCCGCGGTGCCGCAAGGGTAAATGATGGTCCTCTTCAGAACCGGCCAAAGTTTCGAATTGTGGCAAAAACGCTCGGAAAATCAAAAAGTTTCTTTTTGTCGCTGTCCGAGCGTGCCATAGTCCCGGAAATTTGTGAAGCGGCGACGCCTCAAGGGAGAGATGTGGCATGCCCAAAGGCACGCTTGAAGGGATGCGCGGTTCCCGCGTCCTGATTTATAGCCACGATACCATGGGCTTGGGACATTTGCGGCGGTGCAGCACCATCGCCCATTCCCTGGTGCGCCAGTACCCGGACCTGTCGGTCCTAATTCTCTCCGGCTCGCCGATCATCGGCAGTTTCGATTTTCGCTCCCGCATCGATTTCGTGCGTATTCCCGGTGTGATCAAACTGCGCAACGGTGAATACACATCGTTGAACCTTGGCATCGATTTCGAACAAACCATTCACATGCGGGCGGCGATCATCAAGCACACGGCGGATATTTTCGCCCCTGATATGATCATCGTGGACAAAGAGCCCTTGGGCCTGCGGGGCGAGGTTGAAGAAACCCTGCGCATGTTGAAGGCCCGGGGCACCCGCCTGATACTGGGACTGCGCGATATCATGGACGATCCCCTGATGCTGGTGCCCGAATGGCGGCGCAAGAACGCGATGCCGGCTCTGCGTGACCTGTACGATGAAATCTGGGTTTACGGATTGCCGCAGATTTGCGATCCCCTGCAGGGCCTGCAGGTGCCGAAACAGGTGCGACGGCGGATGGTTTATACGGGCTATCTGCCGCGTCGCACACCGACCGAGCCATCGACCCGGCCGCTGCCCGCCATTGTCTCGGAGCCTTATTTACTAGTGACCACGGGGGGGGGCGGTGACGGTGAAGGGCTGATCGATTGGGTGCTGCGCGCCTATGAAGCCGACAGCCGCATGCTGTATCCGGCCTTGATTGTCCTGGGCCCGTTTATGCAGCCCGAGACCCAGGCGGAATTTATCGATCGGGCCAATCGTCTCAACCGGGTGCAGGCTATTACCTTCGATGCCAAGTTGGAGGAATTGGAAGACAACGCCATCGGCGTCGTCGCCATGGGTGGTTACAACACATTTTGCGAAATTCTCAGCTTCAACAAGCGGGCCCTGATCATCCCGCGCACCCGGCCCCGCATGGAACAATTTATTCGCGCCAGCCGGGCCCAGGAACTCGGGCTGGTCCGAATGCTGGAAGACAACGGTGAACGTGACGCCGACGTCATGGGCAAGGCCCTGCGCGAGCTGCCCTATCAAAACAGGCCCCACGATGTCATCGTGCCGGGCCTGCTGGAGGGCCTGGACAACGTCAACCGTCTGGTCGCGCCGTGGCTGTCCGAGCCGGTCATGGCCTCGGACGCGGCGGCGGCAAAGGCCGTGGTGGCTCGGCGGGCCAAGGCAAATTCGGGAGATTAATGCCCGCTATCAAGATACGATGGCGCGCCCATTGCTATGACGCCCAACACAACAGCGAAACCCGTTGCGTTTGTATTGAAGGGCTATCCCCGATTATCGGAAACCTTCATCGCGCAAGAGATCGAGGCGCTGGAACGGCGCGGCCTAGAAATCCGCATCATTTCCTTGCGTCATCCCACGGAACAGGCCGTGCATCCCGTGCACCGGCGGATCAGGGCGCCGGTCAGCTATTTGCCGGAATATCTGTATCAGGAACCGTTGCGGGTCTGGCGCGCCTGGAAACTGGTGCGGCGTTGGCCGGGCTATCGCGCGGCCCGGCGCCTGTGGCTGGGGGATCTGGGCCGCGACCGCAGCCCCAATCGGGTGCGCCGCTTTGGCCAGGCCTTGGTGTTGGCGGCGGAATTGGATGGGGATATCAGCCATCTGCACGCCCATTTTCTGCACACCCCCGCCTCTGTTGCCCGTTACACGGCCCACTTGAGCGCCAGTTCGTGGACCTGTTCGGCCCATGCCAAGGATATCTGGACCACACCCGCGTGGGAGAAGCGGGAGAAACTGGCGGATCTGGACTGGCTGGTTACCTGCAGTCAAGCGGCCCATGATCATCTGATGGCATTGGCGCCGAGCGGTAGCGACGGCGGGGCCCAGAATAAGGTAGCGCTGGTTTACCACGGTATCGATCTGGCCCAGTTCGCGCCGCCAGAAACGGCGGGCTCAGATCGTGACGGCAAGAAAGTGGTGGATCCGGTGCGCATCCTCTCGGTCGGACGGACGGTCAGCAAGAAGGGGTATGACGACCTGATTGGCGCCCTGGCGGCATTGCCCCCGACACTGCAGTGGCGGCTGGTTCATATCGGTGGCGGCAAATTGGCGGACAAATTGCAACGGCAGGCCAGACATGCAGGCATCGCGGACCGCATCACCTGGCGCGGCGCGCAGCCGCAGGAGGCGGTTCTGGCGGCTTATCGGGAGGCCGACATATTTGTCCTTGCCAGCCGGATCGCGGGGGACGGCGACCAGGACGGCCTGCCCAATGTATTAATGGAGGCGCAAAGCCAGGGCCTGGCCTGTATCGCGACCAGGGTATCGGCGATCCCGGAACTGATCGTGGACCAAGAAACCGGCGTCCTAGTCGAAGCCCGTGACCGGGCGGAACTGAGCCGGGCCCTAGCTGATCTGATTGCCGCGCCGGCGCGGCGGCGGCAACTGGGCCAGGCCGGTCAAGGCCGGGTGCGGAACCAATTCTCCCACGAATTCTGGATCGAGCGGCTGGCCCGCAAGTTTGCCCTCGCCCAACCCGTTTGCGCATCATCGGGAGACGCGGCTACCAGCCCCGATGGCGGCCCCGGCAGCCTCGTCAGGAAAGCTTGATGGCCGCCCGGCGCATCGCCTTTTATGCGCCGTTGAAGGCTCCGACCCATCCGACGCAATCGGGGGACCGGCGCATGGCCCAGTTGTTGATCCAGGCTCTGGAGACGGCCGGCGCCACGGTGGAACTAGCCTCGGGTTTTCGGTCTTATGACGGCCGGGGCGATCCGACCCGGCAATTGGAATTGCGGGCCGAGGGAGAGGCGCTGGCGGATAACTTAATCGCGCGCTATCGCGGTCTATCGAACGGCGCTCGGCCAACGGCCTGGTTCACCTATCACCTGTATCACAAAGCGCCGGACTGGATCGGCCCGAGGGTGGCCGCGGCCCTGGATATCCCCTATCTGGTGGCCGAGGCCTCGTTCGCGCCAAAGCAGGCCGGTGGACGTTGGGATTTAGGCCATTGCGCCACGGCCCGGACAATCACTGCGGCGGCCTGTATCTTCTGTCTAACCCGGTTGGATATGGCCTGCGTCCGCCCCTTGGTGCCGGCGGGGCATCACTTGCGATATCTGCCGCCGTTTTTGGATACGCAACCATTTGCCGCGGCGGGGACCCCGCCGGCGTACCGGGCCGAAATAGCCGGGCGCTTCGGCCTGGACCCGAAACGGCGCTGGTTACTGGCAGTGGCCATGATGCGGCCCGGGGATAAACTGCACTCGTATCAAAGGCTGGGCGCCGCCCTGGCGCGCCTAGCCGGGGATGATTGGCAATTGCTGGTAATCGGCGACGGCCCGGCCCGAGACCAGGCCACGGCTGCCCTGGCGCCCATTAATGGGAAGTTCGACGATAAATTGATCCTGGCCGGCGCCCTACCTTTGCGACAACTACCCGACATCTATGCGGCCTGTTATCTGTATTTGTGGCCCGGTGTGGGGGAGGCCTATGGCATGGCATATTTAGAGGCCCAGGCGGCCGGCCTGCCCGTGGTCGCGGGCAATGAACGGGGGGTGCCGGATGTGGTGTGCCATGCAAAAACCGGCCTGTTGATCGCGCCGGGAGACGACGCCGCATTCGCCTCCGCCACCCGGCGGTTGTTGGACGATGCCGGCTTGCGCCGGCAATTGTCGCATGGTGCCCGCGCCTTTGTCAGCACAGAGCGCACGGTAGCGGTGGCGGCAGCCGCCATCGGGGAAGCCCTTGGAGAGATTATGCCATGACCTTGCTTGGCATGATCCGGCACGGCCGCACGGCCTGGAACAATGATGGCCGGATGACCGGGCGGGCCGACATTTCCCTGACCGAGGCGGGAAAGGCGGCGCTGGCTGGGTTACGCCCGCCGGCGGAACTGGATGGCGCCACCTGGCATGTCAGCCCCTTGCTCCGCGCGCGCCAGACGGCGGCCATGCTTAGCGGAACCGAAGATGGAAAGCCGCACGGGACCACGTTGCACATTGAAGACCGTCTGATCGAAATGGACTTTGGCGCCTATGAAGGCCGCACCCTGGAAGAGTTGCGCGCCGACCCCCAAGCTGGCATGGTGGCGAACGAAGACTGCGGCCTGGATTTCCTGCCCCCCGGCGGCGAAAGTCCGCGCATGGTGCAGCAACGGCTATTACCGTTCCTGGCAGCGCTGGGCCAAGCCGGCGGCCGGCATATCGCCGTGGCCCATAAATCGGTCATTCGGGCAATTTTTGCCGCCGCCTATGACTGGAACATGTTGGGCCGGCCACCGGCAAGGCTGCGCTGGGAGCAGGCTCATTTATTTAAACTTGATGCCCAGGGCGGGGTGCGGCCGTGGCGCATGAACGCTCCCCTGCGCCGGCCCGAAGGGGCGGCGGACGAAGACGCCACCTCATGAGTACTGGCGCCAATGGCGGCAAGCGCGTGCTGTTCTATGTCCAGCACCTGCTGGGCATCGGCCATCAGAGGCGGGGCGCCACGCTGACCCGGGCTATGCAGGCGGCCGGGTTGTCGGT
>CAUZBE010000178.1:0-6533 GCA_963577885.1 Alphaproteobacteria bacterium | reverse complement strand
TGAACTCAGAATCAAAAAACCCGTAAATCATTCAAGTCATGAACTTATTTGGTTGCGGGAGCGAGCAACATTCAAGACCCTACCATCATTAGGCAAGTGTAACAGTGCGACGTAAGCAGTTGCGCGGGTTCAATACCAACAATTTCGCACACCAGTTTCTGCGTTTATCAATTAAACGACATAGTTTGGTTGAGGGAGCCGGATAGCACCCTAAAATGCGCTAGAAAAACGGCTTGATCGCTCGGTTTAACGACGATAATCTTGCTAGAGGCGTTCAAAATGGAGAATGTTGGATTAAAAAAGAGAGACCTGCCTCAAGGAGCCGCCCCATGCTCAAACACATCACCTCGCCTGCCCCCGCCACTCGCACCGTCACCACCGGCCTGCGCTTTCCCGAAGGCCCGATTGCCATGCCCGATGGCTCGGTCATTCTGGTGGAGATCGAGAGGCAGACCCTGACCCGCTGCTTCCCCGACGGCTCGACCGAGGTCATTGCCGAAACCGGCGGCGGTCCGAATGGTGCCGCCATGGGGCCAGACGGTCGCATCTACATCTGCAACAATGGCGGCTTGAGATGGTTCTATGGCGATGATGGTGGTATGCGCTCCATCGCCCAGGCCGACAACTATGCCAGCGGCTCGATCCAGGCGGTCGATATCAAGACCGGCGCGGTCGAGACGCTATACACCTATTGCGGCGAGAACCAGTTGCGCGGGCCGAACGACATCGTGTTCGACAGCCAGGGCGGCATGTATTTCACTGACTTCGGCAAAACGCGCGAGCGCGATTGGGATCGCACCGGCATCTATTATGCCAAGGCAGACGGCAGCTATATCACCGAAGTCGCCTACCCGATGATCACCCCCAACGGCACCAGCCTCTCGCCGGACGAGAAGACGCTCTACGTCGCCGAGACCTGGACTGGCCGCCTCTGGGCTTTTGAACTGGAATTGCCGGGCGTGGTGAAACCGCAGCCCTGGCCGATCCCGCATGGCGGCCGTTTGGTGGCAAACACCTCTGGCTTCCGCAATTTCGATAGTCTTGCGGTTGAGGCCGGCGGGAACATCTGCATCGCCACCCTGTTTGACCCGGGCATCACCGTCATGACCCCGGATGGCTCCAGTGTTGAGCACATACCGGTGCCGGGCGACCCCTATGTCACCAACATCTGTTTCGGTGGAACGGACTTGAGGACGGCCTTCATTACCCAGAGCTATTACGGCAACTTGTTAGCCGTCGACTGGCCGCGCGCCGGTCTACCGCTGAACTTTCTGAACACGTAGCCAAGGAAACGCCGCCGGCATGCTCCCCAAAAGTGCCCTGACCGAGCGCCTCGGCCTTGCCTATCCGATCATACAGGCGCCAATGGCCAGTGCTACTACACCGGCCTTGGCCGCCAAGGTTAGCGAGGCGGGCGGCCTGGGCTCGCTCGGGCTAGGCGCAATTTCGGTGGACGCTGCAGCGGCAGAAATCCAGCGCTTCGGGCAAATGACCGCGAAGCCGCTGAACGCCAACTTCTTCTGCCACGAAGACCCAGTCGATGTGACCGGTACGGGCGGGTCTATGCGCCACCGCCTCGCGCCGTTCTTCCAGGAGCACAGCGCTGGCGACGTACCCGAGCCGAACATCCCTTACGGTACGTTCTCAGCTGAGCATGCCGCCATGCTTTCCGTTGAAAAGCCAGCCGTCGTTAGCTTTCATTTCGGCCTGCCCGACGAAGAATTTCTGGAGAAAGTGCGGTCCGCTGGCGCTTTTATTCTCTGCTCGGCGACCACAGTAGCGGAGGCGCGAGCGCTGGAGATCGCCGGCGTTGACGCAATTATTGCCCAAGGGTTCGAGGCCGGCGGCCATCGCGGAACCTTCCTCGGCGGCGATCTTTCGAATCAGCCCGGCCTGTTCGCTCTACTGCCGCAGGTTTGCTACGCTGTCAGCCTGCCAGTGATCGCAGCGGGCGGTATCGTTGATGGCCACACCGCCGCTGCTGCTTTCATGCTGGGGGCTAGCGCCGTGCAAGTCGGCACTGCCTTCCTGCGCAATGCCGATACCACGATCTCCGACCCGCACCGCCGCGCCCTCGCCAACGCTGACGACGAGAGCACGCGCGTCACCCGCCTACACTCGGGAAAGCCCGCCCGTGCCATCCGCAACCGGTTGCTGGACGAATTGGCCGATGCCGAGGACCAGATTGCCCCCTACCCTTCCCAACGCTCACTGGTAGCACCGCTAGGCAGCAAAGGTGACGGCGCGTATCAGGCGCTCTGGGCCGGCCAGAATGTCGGCTTGACGCGCGAGATGCCAGCGGCTGATCTGGTCCGCACGTTAGCCGTAGAAACCGCAGCCCGCCTGAAAACTTTTTCCTAGGAGCCTCCTTCTATGACCTCTCCCCACCCGCGTCCCGTCTGGCGTTCCATGCTGTTTGTGCCGACGACGGCCGAAAAATTCATCGAGAAAGCGCCGACCTCTGGCGCCGACGCTATTATTCTCGACCTTGAGGACGCCGTTGCGCCGAATGCCAAGGATGCGGCCCGTGCCACTCTGCCCGGCGTTGCCAAATGCCTAGCCGATCAGGGCCTGGACGTCACCGTCCGCATCAACCGCCCTTGGCGACTGGCCGTGAAGGACATCGAGGCCGCGGTCTCCGAGAACGTTATCGCACTGCTGCTGCCGATGACCGACACTGCCGCGCATGTGAAGGAAGTCGATCAGGTCGTTTCCGAGATCGAGGCCGAGAAGGGCCTGCCGCACGGCCATACCTTCTTTTGCCCATTGATCGAGACGGCAGAAGGCTATCTGAACGCTCGCGAGATTGCGCACGCCAGCCCACGAACTATTTCACTATCGCTGGGCTCAGAGGATTTTGCGCTCTCCATGGGCATGGAGGCTGCGCCAGAAACGCTCTACGCGCCCAAGCAGCAAATTATCGCCTGCGCCCGCGCTGCCGGCCTGACGCCAATGGGCTTTATCGGCTCTATTGCTGAATTCCGCGACATCGAGAAGCTCCGACAGATCTTTACGAACTCGAAGCGCGCCGGCTTCCGCATGGCCTCGTGCATCCACCCGAACCAGGTCAAGGTCTGCAACGAGATCTATGGCCCATCCGAAACGGAAATCGCCCAGGCCCGCAAGATCGTCGACGCCTATGACGCGGCCCTCGCCGCTGGCCAGGGTGCCATCACGGTGGATGGTATCATGATCGACGTGCCAGTTGCCGACCGCTCCCGCGCTTTGCTGGCATTCGCTGCCGCGTTAGCCAACCGCTAGCGCTAAAACCCCAACACCCGCAGCTTATGACATAATAACAATAAGTTACATGGTTTATAAATCCACATCCACCGTCCGTGCACGACGCCTCCGGGAGCGCCGCCACAGGGGCATTACCATGGTCGCGCCTGTCGAAGTGGGCGAAGGCAGTATTGAGTTACTGGTCGGCAACGGGTTACTGAAACAGCACCAAAAAGCTGACCGGAAAGCGGTTGGTGAAGCGTGCCTTACGGCCCTCGAGCAGTGGGCCGGTAGCGCAGCAGGGAGTGCATTTTGCCAAAAGTGACATTGAGTGAGATTGAAGCAACGGTAAATATCGCTTTGGAGCGGCACGGCGCTTTGCCTTGGATTGCGGCTGAGGTCGCGCGGGCCGTACGCAAAGCCGAGGCCGTTGGGAATCTTATCTGCGGTCTCTATTACCTGGAAAGTTATTGTAAACAATTGCAAAACGGCCGGGTCAAAGGGGATGTGGAGCCCGTTGTGACACGCCCTCGTCCTGGGGCTGTATGGGTGGATGCGCGATTTGGATTTGCACAACCGGCCTTTGCACGAGCTTTGCCCGAGGCGGTCGCCGCCACACGTGATTGCGGGGTGGCCAGCCTGGCAGTGGGCCATGCGCACACCTGCACATCTCTGGGATTTTTTACTGAGCAAATCGCGCTTGAAGGACTGATCGGAATAGGAATGACCAATGCCTCGCCAATCGTGGCACCGCCGGGGGGCAAGAAACGCGTAATTGGCACCAACCCCATCGCATTCTCGGTGCCGGATGGTAAGGGTGGGTTGGCAATGCAGTTTGACCAATCCACAACCACGGTGGCCCTAGGCAAAATCACTATGGCAAAGGCTGCAGGCGAGCAAATTCCCGAAGGCTGGGCTGTGGACATCGAAGGCGAGCCCACAACTGATCCCGAAGAGGCAATTACGGGGTCACTCGTCAGTATGGGCGGCTACAAAGGCTGGGGGTTCGGCCTGATGGCAGAGTTGCTGGCGGCAGGGTTGACCGGCGGAGTGGTTAGCCAGGACGTGAAACCGCTGAAGGCGCTTGAGGGGCCCCCGCATGACCTGGGCCAATACTATTTGCTGATGGACCCAGGAGTGTCTGGAGAGTTTTTTAAGCGTTTGCAACAGGTTGATGGAGCCGTCGCACTTGATAAAGGTGCACGGATGCCGGGGCAGGGCAAGCGCGAACAGGATCCAGTGGAGTTAGAAAATACTGTCTGGGAGCTAACCCTCACGCTGGCAGGCCTGAAATGATTCGGCTTTGAGATGATCCCAACTTTGATCGGAATGATATTTGGACAATGGATTCGTAATCGGTTTTCGCAAGAGAATTTTCCAAAATTTGCATATGTTTCCTGGCAATCCCCGACAAGCAATATTCAAGACCCTACCATTAGTGGGCAAGTATAACAGTGCTAGTAGGAAAGTATAACAGTGCGACATAAGTGGTTGCGCGGGTCCGTTACCACCACAACGGACAGTTAGGGTTAAGCGAAGCTTGCCTTGGGTCGTATAACTGGTTCCTCCCGGATTAACCAATGGAGAACGGCTGCCACGAAGCCCATTGCTACAGAAAGGAACCAGACAAAGTCGTAATTTCCTTCTATATCAAACCAACGACCTGCACCCCATCCTCCCAAAAAACTGCCCACTTGATGGGACAAAAAGACGATACCCCAAAGCATGGCGGCATGTTTAGGGCCAAACAAAAATCCTATTAGGCCACTGGTTAACGCTACTGTACCGAGCCATAAAAATCCTAGTATGGCAGAAAATAATAGGACCGATGCCCAAGACAAAGGGATCAAGAGGAACAGTAAAATTGCCAAGGAACGTAGGGCATATAGTAAAGCCAGCATATTTTTCTTTTTATATATTCCACCTAGCCACCCCCAAATGATAGAGCCAATGATATTAAATAGACCAATCATTCCAATGGCCCAGCCACCGAGCTCGATTGGCGACATGGTCACGCCCAAAAAAGACATAGAAATAGAAGCATCGGCAATATAGGCCGGTAAGTGTAGCCCTATAAAAATAACGTGAAAACCGCACACGAAGAAACCGATCATCAACAATATATAACTGCGAACGCTAATGGCTTCGAGGAAAGCTTCAGTTGCGCCTTGACCGTCGTTAGGCTGCCCACTTACGTCTGTCGAGTAGTTTCTACCTAAGCCTAATGCTGCAGGTATCATGAAAACTGATACTGCGGTAAGGACGAACATAGTTTTATGCCAGTCACCTAAATTCTGCTGCATAAAAGACGCAAAAGGTACGATTGCAAACTGCCCGAATGAGCTTCCAGCTGTAACAAGGCCAAGTGCTATTGAGCGGTTTGCTACAGCCGTTTGGCGGCCGATAGCCGCTAGAATAGGGCCCATACCTGCCGCGGATAGACCTAATCCGGATATGACACATGAAAAAATTAAAAGCCAACTACTATCAGAAAAACCAAGCAACAAAAGCCCAAGCACATGTATTACGCCGCCAATACCAGCGATTTTGGCAGTGCCAAAACGATCTGCTAGAGCTCCAACAAATGGTGCAAATAAGCCCATCATTAAAAACGATAATGCGTTTGCAAAAGACCACAATTCCCGCCCCACACCAAAGTCGGCTGCGATGGCCATTTGGAATATGCCAAAACTTTGCCTCGTTCCGGAACCAAGGCCCAAAATTAAGATACCGCAGACCACGGGCACCCAAAAACTGCGTTGCTTTAACATTTATATTCCTTGGATAAGGTAGGCAGCAGAGCAACGTTCACTGTTCTTTGCACTTGTTAAGACTGCCATCAGGCTTTGTCATGGAGGGTTTTTAACGATGGAGATAAACCAGAGTTTCTCGTTTTTAGTTTTTATATGCGGTCCGATATTGCACGCGTTAACGGAAAATGCAAAACTTTGCGTAGTATAATTCTCCCTCATAACAGTCTTCAATATTGCTGCAAAACAACGGGCACCGGCGGCGCCCGTGAACGAATATGCGCTGTGCTCTCACACCACAACGAGGGCAGAGGTCGTTTGCTACCCTCGGCGTGGTCTCCGGTCTAGCCAGCGCGGCACTGACCGACAGCCCTCCAGGTATTTTGTGACGGAAACCGTGGCCAGGTGTTCTGCGGCAGCGCGCGCTAGACCTGCACCGCCCATGACCGACGCCGGGCCGTTATAGTGCTGTCCAGGCAGACGAACGGTCCAGTTTGGTGTGACAAGGCAGAAACTATCCCAACGTTGGTGACGCCAACTTGCACCGACGTCGTCTTTCTC